>JBDNFV010000105.1:0-2022 GCA_041689635.1 Candidatus Nanopelagicales bacterium
TCTTCGGCGGTGAGCCCTAAGAAAAGCGCTTCCAGGTCCGCGGCCTTGGAGGACAGTTCGTGAAGTTCCAAGGATTGTTCAAATGCCACTCGACCAACCGCGTCGATGGTGGCGCCGGTGATCACGGTTTCGCCGTTCACCTCGGATCGGCGAGACCACTGGCTGGGAAGAACCATTTGATCAATATGGGGACCGCGAACGACAACTTCAGCGGGTCCGCCTCCGGTGAGTGCATTCAGTGAGCCCTGATATGCCAGTGAACCGGATCGAATAATAATGACGTCGTCGACCGTTTGCTGGACTTCGGAGAGGACGTGTGATGAGACAAGGACGCTGACACCCTTACCCGCCTGGTCTCGAAGGAATGAGCGAAGCCAAGAGATTCCTTCGGGATCAAGGCCATTGGCCGGTTCATCAAGAATTAAAACCTTTGGGTCCCCGAGAAGCGCCACCGCCAGCGCCAATCGTTGCCGCATGCCCAGTGAGTAGCCACCCACTTTGCGATCAGCTGCCGCAGTGAGTCCAACGGTTTCTAAAACCTCAGCCACTCGGGAATCGGTAATTTTTGCGGCACTGGCAATCATGCGCAGATGGTTCCGGGCAGTGCGGGCAGGGTGAAAACCACTTGCCTCAAGGGATGCCCCAACCACCGTGATTGGGTTCTCAATCTCGCGGTAGGTAAGCCCGTCGATGGTGGCCTTACCCGCCGTCTGAGCAACCAAACCGAGCAGACACCGAAGGGTCGTGGTCTTACCAGCGCCATTGGGTCCAAGGAACCCGGTCACCTTGCCGGGAGCGGCCGAAAAGCTCAGGTCTGACACCGCGGTCACTCCAGAGCCAAAACTTTTGGTCAGATGTTCTACATCGATGCTCATGCGAGCAGTCTAGGCCCCATGTCCTGCGCCAGACCGGCGGTAATTGCGCCTGTGGATTACCCGCTGCGTTAACACGTATGTAACAGTCGGGACACTTTGGCGACACCGGGCTTGCCTACAGTTAGACCTAATTAATTCACTAACAGCACGTCACAATGCAATGTAGGCCCTTATAGGAGGTAGGCATGTTCACAAATAGTTCGGAAGTCCTGGAATTTATTAAAAAGGAAAATGTCCAGTTTGTTGACGTTCGTTTCATGGATCTTCCCGGTGTCATGCAGCACTTCAACATGCCGGCGGGTTCGTTCACCCAAGAAGTTTTCGATGAAGGCATGATGTTCGACGGTTCCTCAATTCGCGGCTTCCAGGCTATCCACGAGTCGGACATGAAACTGGTTCCTGACCCCAGCACCGCCTACCTTGACCCGTTCCGGCCCGCCAAGACCTTGATCATGAACTTCTCAATCTTGGACCCGTTCACCGACGAGCCTTACTCCCGTGACCCGCGCAACGTCGCGTCGCGCGCGGAGACCTATTTGAAGTCAACCGGGATCGCTGACACGGTCTATTTTGGCGCAGAAGCTGAATTTTATATTTTCGATGACGTCCGGTTTGAAACCAACCAGCATTCCGGCTATTACTACATCGACTCCGTTGAAGCCGCCTGGAACACGGGTCGCGTCGAGGAAGGTGGCAACCGTGGTTACAAGACCCGTTACAAGGGTGGCTACTTCCCCGTTCCCCCGGTTGATCACTTCGCTGACATCCGGGACGACATGGTGCTCAAGTTGCAACAGGTTGGGTTAACGGTTGAACGTTCCCATCATGAAGTGGGAACGGCCGGCCAGAGTGAGATCAACTACACCTTTGATTCTCTGCGTAAGTCTGCCGATGATCTGATGAAATTCAAATATGTGGTCAAAAACGTTGCTTGGGCCCACGGCAAGACCGCAACGTTTATGCCCAAGCCACTTTTCGGTGACAACGGGTCCGGCATGCATTGCCACCAGTCACTCTGGCTCGACGGCAAACCACTTTTCTATGATGAAAGCGGCTACGGCGGCCTGTCGGACATGGCCCGTTGGTATATCGGTGGCCTCCTGCATCACGCGCCTTCACTGCTAGGTTTCACCAACCCAACGGTGAA
>JBDNFV010000106.1:0-1158 GCA_041689635.1 Candidatus Nanopelagicales bacterium
AGGTGTTGGCGGTGGCGGCATGGTCGTGCTGGTGTTCGCAGCGGTCGCCGATTTGGTGAGTCCGCGCGAGCGCGGCCGATTCGTGGGCCTATTTGGTGCTGCCTTCGGACTGGCCAGTGTGTTGGGTCCGGTTCTGGGAGGTGCGCTCACCCAGGCTGCGTCCTGGCGCTGGATTTTTTTTCTCAACATCCCGCTGGGCCTGCTCGCCCTGCTCGCAATCACCTTCATGTTGCGTCTGCCTCGGCCGACCGGTACCGGCCGGATCGACTGGCTTGGGGCCGCGCTCTTGGTCGCTGCAGTGGGCGGGGTGATGTTGGGCTTGCTCAGCGCCGACCCCGCGAGCGGATGGCCCGCCGTGACCACGATCGCGCTGATCGGGGTGGGGATCGTGGCAACGGTCGCTCTCCTGCGGGTCGAACGGCGGTCGGTTGAGCCGCTCCTTCCCCTGCGGGTGGTCAATCACCCGGTGGTGCGCATCACCGCAAGCCTGGGACTGATCGTCGGGCTCGCCACCATCGTCACCATCATTTACGCATCCGCCTACCTGCAGGGGGTTCTTGGAGCAACACCCTCGGCATCCGGGGTGCAGCTTCTGCCCTTCGTTGGCGGCACACTTTTCGCCTCAGTTGTGGTCGGGCGACGGGTCAGTGCGTCGGGGACCTACCGGATCTACCCGATCGTTGGCGCCGTCATCGCAACCTTGGGAATGCTGGTGCTTTCCCGGCTCGGAGTTGACACGCCATACGTCGTGGTGGCCATTGGCCTCACCCTGGTGGGGGTTGGGGTTGGCGCCATCATCCCGGTGTTGACCGTGGCCGCGCAAAGTGCCGTGGCACCGCGAGACATCGGCGTCGTGACGAGCACGTCCTCGCTGGCCCGGTTGCTCGGAAGCGCGTTGGGGGCCACCGCATTCGGACTGATCTGGGGGCTCACTGTGGCATCGGGACCCGACGTGAACCCCGGTGTCACGCCTTCTGTGGAGTCGGTGGCAAGTGCGACACAGATTACGTTTTTGGCCGCCTCGCTCGTAATGGCCTTGGCCATCATGTTGTCGCTGCGGCTACCAAGTGTGCACCTGCGCTCCACACTCAATGCCTCGCCGAGCGACGTCCCCTGAATTCTTCGAATGTTTATTCACCCAATGCCGGCGGCTACGTA
>JBDNFV010000107.1:0-2609 GCA_041689635.1 Candidatus Nanopelagicales bacterium
AAGAAAATGAATGAACCAATTCCAATAGCGAGTGGCGCCAAAATGCCACCGAAGGCCGCAACCGCGTTGGCCTCGGTGACTGCCGCTGGCCCAGCTTCTTTCTGGTGGTCAAAAAGGAATGCACTGGCACCGACAATGATTGAGGAGCCAAAAAAAGACGCTACGAATGCACCTGTGAGTGTGACGGAAGTTCCACCGGGTGCGGTGTAGATTAGAATTCCAATTGTGGTGCCGACTACCGCCATTGTGAGAAATCTTCCGCGGCCGAAGGCCAGAATCAAACGGGCAGCTATCAGTCCCGCGACGATTCCCCCCAAGGAAAACGAGACCGCGTGAAGACCCGACACGGTGCGGGAAGTTTCCTGTTCGTCTCTGATCAATGTTTGCGTTGCGCTGAAACCATAGATAAACCAGGAGTAGGAGGTAATAAGCAGGTACCCGGCCCACGTCGGCCTATCTCGATGTGGACGAGAAGCGATTAGTTTGCTCACGTAAGTTGCGCGATAACAAAATCAATCGAAGCAATCAGCGCTGTGACATCCGCCGGGTCAACCGCGGGGAAGACGGCAATGCGGAGTTGATTGCGACCAAGTTTGCGGTACGGCTCGGTGTCAACGATTCCGTTCGCCCGCAGGGCTTGAGTGATCACGGTCGCATCGATTGAGTCATCAACATCAATGGTCACCACGACACCCGAGCGTAAGGCTGGATCGCTCACGAATGGGTTGAGCAGGTCATTTGCTTGCGCCCATGAGTAGAGAAGCCCAGAGGACTCTGTGGTGCGGGCCGTTGTCCACGCCATTCCACCATTGGAGTTAAACCAATCAACTTGCTCGGCCATCATGAAAATGGTTGCAAGTGCTGGAGTGTTGTAGGTCTGCTGCAGTCGTGAGTTGTCGATCGCTGTAACCAGGTCCAAGAAGTCAGGAATCCAGCGACCAGATTCCTTAATCTGGATTGCGCGGGCGATAGCTGCAGGTGACATTAGTGCGAACCACAAACCACCGTCGGATCCAAAACTTTTTTGTGGCGCGAAGTAGTAGGTGTCGAATTCCGTGGCGTCGACGTGCAATCCACCGGCAGCCGAGGTTGCATCGATAATCATGAGTGAATCAGCATCAGCTCCGATAACGCGCGTGGGTGTGAAAGCAACTCCGGTGGATGTCTCGTTATGCGGCGTGCAATAAGCATCTATTCCGGCAGCCGCTTCAAAAACTGGTGCGCTGCCGGGTTCTGACGTGCGAATATCTTGATCACCGAGTTGGGGTGCGTTGTGTGCCCCGGATGCAAACTTTGCTCCGAATTCACCGAAGGTGAGAAACTGGGCGCGGTCACGAATCAAACTAAATGATGCGATGTCCCAGAAAGCCGTTGAGCCACCGTTGCCCAAAATAACTTCGTAGCCTTCGGGAAGATTGAAAAAGCTTGACAGGCCCTCGCGCAGTCGCTGCACTTCGTTCCGGACCGTTGCTTGCCGGTGGGAGGTGCCCATGTACGAGCGCCAAACGTGAGCTAAGACATCAGTTTGTTCCTTGCGAACCTTGGAAGGACCGCTACCAAATCGCCCATCCGCCGGAAGAAGTTCGGTTGGAATAACAATGTCGCTCACGTGAGTCTCCTTGGTCTGGGGTGGCTGAGAACCTCAAGTTTATTGTTTGCACGCGTCGATGCCCTCATTGGCTGAGACCACGACCTTATTTATCTGCGCCACATTCTGGATTCTCGTCGACCTGATTGGTGGTATCGACCCAAACATGGTGAAATTATCTCGTGAACGAACAGTTGCCAGGGCATGTCAGTGGTCTTCGAATCTCGTATGACCTAGGGGTGCTCACCGAGGAAATGGTTGCATCGGATCCTTTTGAGCAGTTTGGTCTGTGGTTTGCCGAGGCGCGTGAGTCCCCGATCTTGGAGGCAAATGCCATGGTGGTCAGCACGGTGTCACAGGGAGCCCTAGGTGAGGTTATGCCCTCCGCTCGGACGGTGTTGCTCAAGGACTATTCGCCACTAGGTTTTAGTTTCTTTACCAACTTGGAATCGGCCAAGAGCAACGACATTACGGCCAACCCGGCGATTACGCTGCTCTTTCCTTGGTATGAGTTGCACCGGCAGGTGATCATTTCTGGCACGGCAACTTTGATCGCGCGGGACGCCGTTGCCGAGTACTTCCACTCGCGGCCTAGGGGATCGCAAATCGGTGCATGGGCCAGCCATCAGTCCCAAGTGCTGCCGAACCGTGAAATCCTTGACACCCAATACGCCCAATGCGTTGAACGCTTTGCCGAGGTTGATGTCATCCCAGTCCCGGACTTTTGGGGTGGTTGGCAAGTTGTTCCCCATCGTATTGAGTTTTGGCAAGGTCGCGAATCACGGCTACATGATCGGCTGGTATTTCAGCACACAGACTCAAACTCGTGGCACCTCACGAGATTGAGTCCGTAACTCCTGCGTATGTTTTGTTTGTGGCAAGAATCTTTGCTGACCTCACACCACTCAAGGTCAGTGCACCGTATCGGCGCATTTGGGTAGCCCTCGGAGTAAGCAATATCGGCCAGCAGATGGCCAGTGTGGCGGTTGGCCTTCAAATTTGGGAGCTGACGAATTCAAGC
>JBDNFV010000108.1:0-5939 GCA_041689635.1 Candidatus Nanopelagicales bacterium
GACCTGGTCAAGAAGCTTCTTACCTTCTGTCCAGAATGCGGCGCACCGGGTTTCTGGATCGTCGAGCACATCGCTGGACTTCCCTGTGAAGAATGTGGTACGCCCACCCAGGAACCACAAGCGGATGTGCTGGGCTGTGTGAAATGCCAGCATCGCATTACCCGGCAACGCACGGACAGAAACACTGCCGACCCTGGCCGCTGCCCCTACTGCAACCCCTAACCGACTTACGACCGTGACCTTGATCCCTGGCGAACGCATCGCCCCGGAGTATCCCGAGATCGAGTCATGACACGTGATCATCGACAACTGCGCCCACCATTTGTAGTCGAGAATCGCGCGATTGCGCGGATTGCGCGGAGATGCCTTACGCGCCTTCAGGCCATTTGTATAAGTGGCTCGACTGTGTCAGTATTCACATAGGGGAAAACTGATCAGGGGGTATGACATGAAATTTCGTCGTTGTCGAACAAGTCGAACCATCACAAGCATGTCGATGATGGTGGTGTTGGCGATAGGAATTGCGGCATGTGGCAGTGGCTCGGGTGGTAACTCTGGTGGCGAGAATGCCGTTGAGTCGGAAGACCCGATCAAGATCACGTTGCATGACTGGACAGGCCAGTTGCTCTCCGCCAACCTTGCAGCCGCAGTCCTAGAAGAGGCTGGCTACAACGTCGAGCTGGTGCAGGCTGACTATTTGGCTCAGTTCGCGGGCCTAGAAACTGGCGACCTGCATGTGGCGATGGAAATATGGGCGACCACGGGTCAAGAGGCAATGGATGCGTCATTGGCAACCGGTAAAACCGTGAATCTTGGCGATACAGGAATGTTGGCACGCGAGGAGTGGTGGTACCCCGAATACATGAAAGACCGATGCCCGGGTTTGCCAGATTGGGAGGCGTTGAATAACTGTGCATCCGAATTTGCTACTGCTGAAACGGCGCCGAAGGGTCGCTATCTCGGTGGACCGGTGACTTGGGGCGGGTTTGATGAAGAGCGAGTCGCGGCTTTAGGAATGAATTTTGCCGTTGTGCACGCAGGAACCGACGCAGCACTTTTCGCTGAGTTGGAGTCCGCTTACGAACGACAGGATCCAATTCTGCTGTGGATCTACCAACCACACTGGGCGCCAGTGAAGTTCAAGGGAGAGTTCGTTGAATTCCCCCCGTACACACCTGAGTGTTACAGCGATGCCACATGGGGTTCGAACACCTCCGCTGCCTACGACTGTGGTAAGCCAGTTGGCCCAATTTGGAAGGTCAGTTGGGCCGGATTGGCCAACAAGTGGCCAGGTGCTGCCAAAATCCTGCAAGCATTTACGTTGAATAACGACGAAGTGGGTGCCATGGTTGCCAAGGTTGACCTGGACGGCGAAACGCTCGAATCCGTTGTCGCTGAGTGGATGAATGACAACCAAGCGCGTTGGAAAGACTGGATTGGCGCCTAATCGGTGAAACTCGTCTGTCAAGGCGCATGGAAACTATTCGGGTCAAATGCGGGCGAGTTTCTCGCTGCACATAACGGGGCACCGACAACTGCACAAATCAAGGAAGCGGGGTTAATTCCTGCCGTTCGAAACGTCAGTTTCGATATTCAGGCAGGGGAGTGCTTCGTGGTCATGGGGTTGTCTGGCTGTGGGAAGTCCACGTTGGTGCGTTGTTTGTCGCGGATTACCGAACTCACGTCTGGCTCGATCTTGTTTGATGGCCAAGACTTGGGCTCGATGTCTCGTGATCAGCTCATAAACATTCGTCGACACAAAATGGGAATGGTATTCCAACATTTTGCGTTGCTGCCCCATCTCTCTGTGCTCGAGAATGTTGCTTTTCCGCTCAAAATCCAGGGTCGTTCGCGAGAAGAACAGTTGAGTCGAGCCCACGAATTGATAGAAATTGTCGGTCTCAAGGGGAGGGAACATTACTTCCCGCGCCAGCTCTCGGGCGGACAGCAGCAGCGGGTTGGCATTGCGCGGTCACTCAGTGTCAGCCCCGAGGTGTGGTTTCTCGACGAGCCATTTTCTGCCCTTGATCCACTTATCCGCAACGAGATGCAGGATGAGTTTTTGCGCCTCCGTGAATTGTTCAAGACAACCATTGTCTTCATCACGCACGACCTAGATGAGGCGGTTCGCCTTGCCGATCGAATAGCCATCATGCGCGATGGTGAAATCATTCAAGTTGACACCCCTGAGCAATTGATATTGAACCCGGCAGATGCGTATGTTGGCGAGTTCACAAAGCGCATTCCACGCTCCAAGGTGCTCACTGTCGGTTCGGTGATGAGTTCACAGGCGGTTAGCAGTGATTCAATGGTCAAGGCATCAGAGAAAATTGCCGATGTCGCAATGCATGTAATTCAGTCATCCGGACCAATTCGAGTGGTAGATGCAAACGGTGCGGCCGTTGGCTCAATTGATAAAGATGCCGTGATTAGAGTGCTTGCTCATACTGGGGCGTAATGGCCCAATCCCTTGCCGCTCGATCGCGTCGTCGATTCGCCAGTAAGAGTTTGGTGTGGCTGGTACTGATCGTTATGACTGGCGTACTAGCAGCTACCGCCGAGAAAATAAGTAAACGACTCAATCAAGTGTGGTTCGCTGGCTACCCAGAATCGTGGGTACGCACACCAGCCAGCACCATCTCGCGATTTACAAAATGGTTGGTCAATGATGCAGCCATTGGGTCACTGTCGTTTACCGATGTGACCCGCGCCGTCTCCTTCGCCGTAGAGCAGCCTTATAACTGGTCGATTGCCATTTTGTCCGAAGGTTTTATGGAAGGCGTGGGGCGACGCGCGAGTCAAATAGTGCCGCCTTTAAGTTTGATTGCGGTCATCGTCATTGTGGCAGCCCTTGGACACCACGCAAAGAATTGGCGACTAGCAACCCTCGTGGGCGCACTCTTTGGGTATCTCGCAGTATTTGGTCAATGGGACAGCGCAATGGTCACATTGGCATCAATGGTGATCGCGGTGCCAATCGGTGTAGGAGTGGGATTGGGTATCGGCTTGTTGTCATATCGATCCGTGACGTTCGAGCGTGCGATCACTCCCTTCCTTGATCTCATGCAAACCATTCCTACTTTTGCGTATCTTGTACCGGTTTTGTTCTTCTTTGGGTTTGGTCCAGTTGCGGCACTTGTAGCCACGATTATTTATGCCATGCCTCCGATGGCCCGCATCACAACATTGTCGATACGCGGGGTAGATCCGGATATCAAAAGTTTTGGTGAAATGATCGGCTGCTCACCTCGGCAAATGACATGGAGAATTTTGATTCCCTCCGCTCGGGCCGGGCTCATGGTAGGCGTGAACCAAGTGATCATGCTGTCGCTCAATATGGTGATCATTGCCTCAATGATTGGGGCTGGCGGTCTGGGTTTTGACGTTTTGGAATCTCTGCGGCGGCTCGACATTGGTCGTGGACTTGAGGCCGGACTCGCCATTGTTGCTCTAGCAGTTGCGCTTGATCGTTTGAGCCAGTCATTTGCGGTAAAGAATCAGTTGGCGAACGATACTCGAGTGCCTCGTTCGCTGTCAGCGCTACCGCCGTGGAGACGCTATCCACATCTCGCCGTTGTGCTGTTTGCCGCAGTCGCTACCTTTCTGGTGGGGTTAGCAGTCAAGGGTGTTCAGCGTTACCCAAAGAATTTGCAGGTAACCACCGGTTCGTTTTGGGATGACTTGATCAGTTGGATCAATCGAAATTTTTTCGACACGTTAGAGTCCGTCAAAATATTCATTTTGGAAATCTTCATGCTGCCAATAAGGGGATTGCTTATGGCGATTCCCTGGTGGTGGACCATCGCCTTAATCACGATTGTTGCTTTTGCCGTGGGCAGGGCAAAACTCGCAGTAATTTGCGGGGGGCTTATTAGTTTCATTGCCGTTACAGGACTCTGGGAGTACGCAATGTTTACGGTGTACCTGTGTGCAACCGCAGTCATTGTGGCGATGCTAATTGGCGTTCCTCTTGGGATTTGGGCGGCACATAGCGAACGCGCTTCGCGATTTATTGGGTTGCTCATTGACACGCTGCAAACCTTGCCGAGTTTTGTCTACCTCATTCCGGTGGTGATGTTGTTTCGGGTGGGAGACTTCACGGCGTTCATCGCCATCGTGCTGTACGCCCTGGCTCCGGCGGTTCGGTACACCTGGCACGGTATCCGCGGAATAGATGAACAGGTTGTGGAGGCTGCAATGGTGTCGGGTTGCACACCCCGACAACTGTTGTTGCGTGTGAAGTTGCCGCTGGCCTTACCAGAAATTCTGCTCGGGTTGAATCAAACCATCATGTTGGCTTTGTCGATGCTGGTCATTACTGCGCTTGTCGGCACGCGTGACCTGGGTCAAGAGGTGTACATCGCATTGGTCAAGGCAAATACGGGTCGAGGTATTGTTGCCGGATTAGCAATTGCTTTCATCGCTATCATTGCCGACCGCCTGATAGGTGCTGCCAGTCGGGGTGCCCGCGAGCGCTACGGCATCGCGCGCTAGGTGGCATTAAATAGCAAGTGCGACATTTCCGGTAGATCGAAACTAGTCTGCAACCATGCTTGCCGGCGTTGTCGAGGGCGATACCGCTCTGATTTTGGCTGAAGTCGGGGGACTGCTGATTCTCCTCGGATTGGTTGCGCGTGTCGCAACAGCATTGCGTGTGGCGAGTGCTCCCTTGTTTCTGCTGACTGGTTTGATCATCGGAGAGGGCGGCGTTGTGGATCTTGACTTCTCTCAGCCTTTCATCGCGGTAATGGCAGAGGTCGGCGCCATTCTTTTGCTGTTATTTCTTGGACTTGAGTTTTCTGCGACGACGATCGTCGAGGAGGCTCGGCGCCACCGGACCACGGCAGTCGTCGATCTGGTACTCAATGCAACTCCAGGAGCCCTATGCGGGTACTTGCTCGGCTGGGATGCCATTGCAATTCTCGCGATGGCAGGCGTGACCTATGTATCGAGCAGCGGCATCGCCACGCAGGTTGCACGTGAAATGGGGTGGCGGAATCGCCCGGAATGGAAGTCGCTTGTTGCCATCCTCGTGCTCGAAGACCTTGCGATGGCGCCGTACTTACCGGTGCTCACAGCTTTTGGCACAGCCGCGTCGTTGTGGTGGAATCTCACTGGCGTGACGGTTGGTCTGGCGGTGGTCACGATCCTGTTGGTGCTCGGTTCGCGTGGTATTCACATCTTTAGTGGATTGCTGAAAGATGATTCCGGAGTTGCCTTGCTGCTCACCACGCTCGGTCTGGCACTTGCTGCGGGTGGTATTGCCGCACTACTCAACTTCTCATCGGTGGTGGCAGCGTTCTTGGTCGGCCTTCTCATTACCGGTGAATTAGCGCAATCCATCCGTAATCGCCTCAGACCATTGCGGGACCTCTTCGCAGCCGTGTTCTTTGTATTTTTCGGATTTCAAACCGACCCCACCGACCTCCCGAGGTCGATTCCAATTGCAGCGGTCCTCGTCGCCGTGACGTGGGGTACCAAGGTAATCACGGTCTGGTATGCCCTCGGACGGTCGGGCGCCACTTTGCAAAACCGCTGGCTCAGTGCCTTACGAGGTGGCAGTTTGCTGAGCGCCCGTGGCGAGTTCAGTGTGGCCATCGGTGGGCTGGTGATTGCCATGGGTATTGCACCGCAGGAGTGGCGAGGTCTTGTCGCGGCGTACGTGATCTTGTCGGCAATGAGCGGACCGCTTGTGGCGCGACTGTTCGACCCCGAGCAGGACGAACCAGTCGTCGAAACGCACGTCCCTTATTAAGCAAGTAACGCGTCCCACCTACTGTGGATATGTGTCCCGTAAGCGTTTAATTCTGGTGCTGCAAATCGCAGTACTAGTATTCGCAGTCGGATATGGGTTGTGGTTTACGATCCTCGACGACTGGAGCGCAGGGCGCGGCGTTGCGGGTTTGTCGCCCCCCATTGCCCCGGTGGTTGCCGACATC
>JBDNFV010000109.1:0-6941 GCA_041689635.1 Candidatus Nanopelagicales bacterium
AATCTGCATTGCGGCGAGCCGTGGCATCATGATGGCTTCGATGTCCTTCGCGATTTGACGGGCGTTATTGTCCTGCATCCAGGCGATGGAGCCTAGGGCTGCAGCGCAGGAAACCGGGTTGCCGCCATAGGTTCCACCCAGTCCACCCGCGTGTACCGAGTCCATGATCTCAGCGCGACCGGTCACAGCGGCGAGTGGCATTCCGCCAGCGATACCCTTCGCGGTCGTGATCAGATCTGGTACAACACCTTCAAATTCACTGGCGAACCAGTCGCCGGTACGAGCAAATCCGGACTGGATTTCGTCGGCCACAAAAACAATTCCATTGGCTTGTGCGTAATCTGCGATCGCTGCGAGATAGCCGGGTGCCGGGACGATAAAACCACCTTCACCCAAAATTGGTTCAATAACAATTGCGGCAATATTCGAAGCGCCGATCTCCTTTTCCATCCGCGAGATACTCCACGCGGCAACTTCGGCTCCTCCATGGGGACCGTCGTGGAATGGGTAGGAAACGGGCACCCGATAAATTTCGGGGGCAAATGGGCCAAATGAATGCTTGTACGGCATGTTTTTTGCCGTCATACCCATGGTGAGGTTGGTGCGACCGTGGTAGCCGTGCTCAACAACGACAACCGCTTGCCGGCCGGTGAACGCACGAGCGATCTTCACGGCGTTTTCGACGGCCTCAGCGCCAGAGTTAAAAAGAGCGCTTCGCTTTACATGATCACCGGGGGTAAGACGATTGAGTGCTTCGCACACTTCCACGTAACCTTCATAAGGCGTCACCATAAAGCAGGTGTGCGTGAAATTTGCGGCCTGTGCTGCAACTCGGCTGGCAACTTCAGGATTGGCGTTTCCAACCGTGGTGACCGCGATTCCTGAACCCATGTCAATAAGTGAGTTGCCGTCCACATCGATCAGAATTCCGCCGCCAGCTTTGGTAATGAAAACAGGTAGTCCAATTCCGATGCCCGCTGAAACCGCGTTCTCTTTTCGCGCGAGTAGTGCGAGAGACCGTGGACCGGGTAAATCTGTGATGACATTGCGCTCTTGGGTGACTCCATTAATTTCTCGTTCAGCGGCAATTGTCATTGAAGTCCCTTTTGGCGGTGATGGGTTCGTGCTAGCAACCCAAGCATAGGGGTGAATCCGTACGCATGAGATTCGTGATCTCCTAAACTGGGGGCATGAGTCAACCGCGCACCGAACCTATTCGAGTAGTGATTCTCGGTAGTACCGGTTCAATTGGGGTGCAAGCGCTCGACATTATTCGAAGAAACCGGAACCTTTTTACCGTCGTCGGATTGTGTGCAACCGGTGCCCAGGCCCAGATGCTGGCCCAGACGGCTCTTGAGTTTGACGTGAGGGCGGTTGGGGTAACTCTGGGAACGTGTGCCCAAGACGTGCAGATGCATCTTTTTTCTGGTGCCCAAGATCGTGGATTTTCCCACGGGGACCACCGGCTTCCCGAACTGGTAATCGGGCCGAATGCCCCAGAACAATTGGCTCGAATGGACGCGGACGTAGTTCTCAACGCAATCGCGGGTGCCGCCGGGCTTAAAGCCACATTGGAGACTCTGAGCGCGGGAAATCGCTTGGCACTCGCCAACAAAGAATCGCTCATTATCGGTGGTGACCTGGTCAAAAATTTGGCCAGCCCGGGCCAAATCATTCCGGTCGATTCCGAGCACTCTGCGATTGCTCAGTGCTTACTTGCGGGTAAAAAATCTGAGGTACGCAAGTTGATCATCACGGCGAGCGGTGGCCCATTTCGTGGTAAAAGCTCCGAAGAATTGGCAGAGGTACGTATCCACGATGCTTTGGCCCACCCAACCTGGAAAATGGGGCCACTCGTCACCATCAACTCCGCTACCTTGGTGAACAAAGGCCTTGAAGTAATTGAGGCTCACCTGCTATTTGACATACCGTTCACCCAGATTGAGGTGACCGTTCACCCTCAATCGGTCGTCCATTCCATGGTGGAGTTTGTGGACGGGTCGACGATTGCCCAAGCGAGCCCACCCGATATGCGCATCCCGATTGCGTGGGCGATATCAGCCGGTCAGAACATATTTCGAGTCGCAGATGCAGCGCCGGCGTGTGATTGGACACAGTCGGCAACCTGGGAGTTCATGCCCCTTGACGAACGTGTTTTCCCCGCGGTGCAACTCGCGAGGGTTGCCGGAGAGGCGGGTGGCACGGCCCCGGCTGTATTTAATGCCGCTAATGAAAGCGCCGTTGCATCCTTTTTGGCGGGGGAGATTCCATTCACATCCATTGTGCCTCACATTGACCATGTTGTGCAGTTGCACCTCGCCGGGTCGGGTGGTCGGGGGCCGGGAAGTCTCTTCGTGTCAGGGAACGCACTTATGCTGGAAGACGTCTTAGCCGCAGATCGATGGGCGCGGGAATTCCAGCCGAGCGATTAAGACGTATGTCAGGTAGTTTTGGGATTCACCTAGGCGGATGATCGGGAGAGGAGTGCCCATGTTGGAAGTGGTCGGAATCGTGCTGTTTGCCTTACTCATCGCTTTATCAATTGCACTCCATGAAGTTGGGCACCTGCTACCCGCCAAAAAATTTGGACTTCGAGTTCCCGACTACATGGTGGGCTTTGGTCCGACAATTTGGTCAAAAGTTCGCGGGGAAACACGGTACGGAATCAAAGCAATTCCCCTCGGTGGTTACATCCGAATGGTGGGGATGCTGCCACCTGCAAAAGATGACCCGCATGGTCGATCCCGTTCCATGTCGACGGGCCGGTTTGCCACGTTGGTAGCCCAGGCAAGGGAAGCGTCGTTCGACGAAGTTCTCCCGGGCGATGAAAATCGACTGTTCTACAAACTACCGGTTCGTAAGCGAGTGATCATCATGCTCGGCGGCCCGTTCATGAATCTGGCCCTCGCGATTGTTTTTTTTACCATTGTTCTCGTCGGCATCGGACTTCCACAGCCCTCACTCAATGTCGCAGCAGTTGTGCCGTGTACACCAAGTGTGACCCAACCCACGGGTGAACTACTGCCATCGGGAACGTGCCCGATCGGAACCGTGTCAACCCCCGCTGCCATAGCAGGGTTGCAGGAAGGAGACGTGATTGTCTCGGTCGGGAGTCAAAATGCGACCACGTGGCAAGCGGTCACCGACTGGATCATCGCGAATCCAAATGTCGAGACAACGCTGGTGGTTACCCGTGATGAAGGACAAGTGTCACTTCCTTTGGCTGTCGCTGAAGTCACCCGGCCCAGCTACGACGAAAATGGTGTAGAAACAGGTGAAAGCCAAACCGTTGGCTTCCTGGGCATGCGACCAGCATTTGAATACGAACGCCAGCCAATAACAGCGGTCCCGGCCTTCATGTGGGATATTACGGTTCGATCGGTTCAGGCTTTGATCTCACTTCCCGTGCGTCTGTACGAGTTGGTGGCTAACACGTTGATCGGCGGCCAAGAACGCGCCATTGATGGACCGGTATCCGTCGTCGGCGCTAGCCGGCTCGGTGGCGAGATCGCCAGCATGGATTCGCCCCTGACCTCCAAAGTGGCAACATTTCTGGGATTGGCGGCATCGTTAAATCTTTTCCTTTTCCTTTTCAACTTATTACCTGTCCTACCACTTGATGGTGGACATGTTGCGGGTGCCCTGTATGAAGGCGTAAAGCGAAAAGTGGCCCGGTTGAGGGGTAAACCTGACCCCGGTCCGGTGGATATTGCTCGACTGCTCCCGGTCGCGTACGTCGTCGCGGCTGCGCTTCTCACAATGGGGGTAATTGTGATTTGGGCAGATCTGGTGAAGCCCATCTCGCTGGGTTAAGCATTAGGGCAGATAATAGGCTAGTGAGTATTGATTTAGGTCTTCCAACACCGCCGCCTCCGGTGGTTGCGCCCAGGCTCAAGACACGGCAAGTGATCCTCAAACATCACCTGAAAGCGCTCGCTGTCGGTGGCGGTGCCCCCGTGAGCGTTCAATCAATGTGCACCACCGTGACGGCTGATGTGGACAGCACCCTGCAACAGATCGCCGAGTTAACCGCCGCCGGCTGTGAGGTCGTCAGAGTTGCGGTGCCCAGCCAAGATGACGCAGATGCATTAGCGCAGATCGCAAAAAAGTCTGGAATCCCAGTCATTGCAGACATCCACTTTCAACCAAAATACGTTTTTGCCGCGATCGACGCCGGTTGTGCCGGTGTTCGAGTAAACCCGGGGAATATCAAGAAATTTGATGACAAGGTCGGTGAAATTGCCAGGGCCGCATTGGATTCCAAAACCCCCATTCGAATCGGCGTGAACGCCGGCTCACTGGATCCACGGTTACTCAAAAAATATGGCAAGGCGACCCCGGAGGCGCTCGTTGAGTCTGCGCTCTGGGAGGCCTCACTCTTTGAAGAGCATGGTTTTGGTGACATCGTCATTTCGGTTAAACATCACGATCCGGTGATCATGATGAAGGCGTACATGTTGATAGCGGAGCAATGCGACTACCCGTTGCATTTGGGTGTCACAGAGGCCGGCCCGGCTTTTCAGGGCACCATCAAGTCGGCCGTTGCCTTCGGTGGTCTGCTCTCGCGCGGGATCGGTGACACGATCCGGGTTTCGTTATCGGCTCCACCGGTGGAAGAAGTCAAGGTGGGCATTGGAATTTTGGAATCTTTGAATCTGCGTCAACGCGGATTGGAAATTGTTTCCTGCCCTTCGTGTGGTCGCGCACAAGTGGACGTCTACACCCTGGCCGAGCAGGTGAGTGCAGGGCTGGAAGGACTGGACGTGCCGTTGCGGGTCGCCGTTATGGGATGCGTCGTTAATGGTCCCGGCGAAGCCCGTGAAGCCGACCTAGGCGTGGCCTCTGGTAATGGCAAAGGACAAATTTTCGTTAAAGGTAAAGTTATCAAAACGGTGCCCGAGTCGCAGATCGTTGAAACCTTGATCGAAGAGGCGATGAAACTTGCCGAGTTGATGGACACTAAGGGTGAACCCTCCGTCATTACGGCTTAGTCCAAGCCGATGACTATTGCCGAGCGCGAGCGAACCGTAGGTTTTTACCCGGGGGTGGTCCGCAATGTCACCCAACGTGAATTGCCACAGGCACTCGCATTAGCTGGTAAAGACCCAGAGGTGAATGGATTCGTTATCAGTCGAATAGAAGCTGCCCTCGTTGATCATTGGCGGTTAGGCGGTGCGTTGTGGGGTTTTTTCAGCGCGGAACACCTTCACAGCCTACTTTTTGTTGGTGCAAACATTGTTCCAGTAAGTACCGATCCGTCGGCACGTAGTGCCTTCGCGGGCGAACTTAAAAGAGCCGGGCGGAGAAGTTCATCGATTCTGGGACAACAGCAACAGGTTCTTGATTTGTGGCACAGCATGGAGTCTTTTTGGGGTAAGGCCCGTGCTGTCCGTGACAACCAACCATTTCTCACGATTGACCGTGATCCCACGGTTCCCCGTGACCCAAGGGTGCGAATCGTTGAGCCACATGAAGTCGATCTGCTGTTTCCTGCGTGCGTTGACATGTTCACCGAAGAGGTCGGGGTTTCGCCGGTCGCGAACGGGGGAGAGCATCAGTACCGGCGCAGGATTGCCGAGGTGATTGATTCAGGAATGGCGTTTGCCATCATTGAAGGGGATCGCGTTCTTTTTAAGGCAGAGGTCGGCTTTACAACTTCGAATATTGCGCAGCTTCAAGGGGTATGGGTCAACCCGACGCTGCGGGGACAAGGACTGGCCGTGCCCGCGCTCGCCGCGGCGATCGTGCACGTGCGTTCCTCATTCGCCCAGGTGGTAACCCTCTACGTCAACGACTTCAATATCCCGGCTCGCAAAACATATGAACAACTGGGTTTCAAACAACTCGAAACATTCGCCACCGTGTTGTTTTAGCCTCATCGATGTCAACGCTCCTTTGGCCACTATTCTCTGTGGCACAGGTGCAATGTCCAGTTTGGAAACTGGATGTGCAATTCAAGTGAAATTGGAGTAATTGTGATTCAACGAATGTCAACTCTTTTTGTGCGGACATTGCGCGAGGATCCAGCTGACGCCGAAGTCCCCAGCCACAAACTGCTGGTGCGAGCCGGGTATGTTCGACGAATTGCACCGGGGATTTTTTCCTGGTTGCCACTCGGGTATCAGGTGTTTCGCAATGTCGAAGCCATTGTTCGCGAAGAAATGAACAAGGCCGGTTTTCAAGAAGTCCATTTTCCGGCTCTGCTTCCGCGTGAGCCTTATGAAATAACCGGTCGATGGAACGAATATGGTGACAATCTTTTTCGGCTCAAAGACCGAAAAGAAAATGACTATCTGCTGGGTCCAACCCATGAAGAGGTGTTCACCCTCATGGTGAAGGGAGAGTTTTCCTCGTACCGCGATCTCCCGCTGTCGATCTACCAGATTCAAACCAAGTATCGAGACGAAGCCAGGCCACGTGCGGGCATCCTGCGCGGACGCGAATTTGTCATGAAGGATTCGTACTCATTTGATGTCGACGATGCAGGGCTTGACATTTCCTACAACAAGCACCGGGATGCCTACATCTCTACCTTCAATCGCCTGCGACTCGACCACGTCATTGTTTCCGCGATGGCAGGTGCAATGGGTGGTTCACGCAGTGAAGAGTTTCTCGCCAATAACGCATTCGGTGAAGATACGTATGTGCGATGTGAGTGCGGATTCGCAGCAAATGTTGAGGCTTTTCACCTGGCGACGGCAACTTTTGACCCCGACCTTGATCTCACGGCTGACGTTCTGGCCTCTCACCCAGAGCAGACGCCCGACACACCGACAATTGATTCACTCGTTAATCTGTCCAATGCGCGAGCAGACCTCGCTCGATCTGATCGTGCTTGGACCGCGGCCGATACTTTAAAGAATATTTTAATGATCGTGACACATGCTGACGGCAGTGAAACGCCGCTTGCCATCGGATTGCCCGGCGATCGAGAGATCGAG
>JBDNFV010000110.1:0-23316 GCA_041689635.1 Candidatus Nanopelagicales bacterium
ATCTCGCGGGTAGCGTGGAGTAGCTCCACCTGCGGGTGTTCCGCGCGCAAATTTTCTGAGATGAGATTCGCCAATTCCAGAATGTTGATACCGGATCGGCGGTTGGCCGACAGCGGATAAACACGTGCGGTCTCATTTTCACTTCTCGGGAACTGTTGGGGGAATGCGTTGATGTTCTCAACACTGGCCCCTCGCCAGCCATAAATTGCTTGGCATGGATCCCCGACCGCCGTAACCGGGAAGCCATCGGAAAAAATTTCTTGAAGAAGAATCCGTTGACTAATGGAGGTGTCCTGATACTCATCGAGTAACGCGATGGCAAAACGAGATCGGATCTCTTTCGCTACCTGCGGGAACTCCATGACAATTGCGGTGGCAAGTCTGACCTGGTCGGAGAACTCAACAAGTTCCCGCGACTGCTTCACGTCTCGCCAATCACGGACCAGACGTGACAACATAATGCGTTGAGCCGAAGTACTAGCAATTTTTCGCAAGGTTCCATTAGATCCGGTCAATCCAGCGATATAGGCGATCACCTGCTCGTCGTATTCAATCACGGTATTCGGATCAATTGCCAGCTCACTGAGTTCACCATCAAGGGCCAACAGATCCGATGTTAATTTCCCCGGACCGATAGAAACTCCGGTGAGGTCATTCTTTGTGTTGCACACGAGCCGGTAGGCCAATTGCTGGCGCGCACCGTCAGTCAAAACATCGGTACTAAAGTCACGGCCCAAAAGGGCGCCGAACTCCTTCACGATCCCGGATGCAAAAGCGTTGTAGGTTAAAATGACGGGATCGCCACTCTCGGTCTCGAATGCCTGCGGGTACAACTGCCCGAGTTGGCGGATTCGTGTTCGCGCCGAATCGAGCAACTGGGCGGTTGCCTTCGTGGTAAAAGTGAGTCCGAGAACCTGCTCGGGTGTGACGTATCCGCTACCGATCAGGAAAGCGATCCGGGCGGACATCGACGTTGTTTTACCCGATCCTGCACCCGCAACCATGACGGCTGGTTCACGGGGAGCCGTGACCGCATCGAGTTGTTGCTCGGAGAGCGCAAACCCAAGAATGTTTTCCAGATCAGCCGCGCTGAGTTCATTATGTGAATGAGATGTCATTTATTTCCCCCTCCTCGATCAACTCACGGCTAAAAATATCTGTCGATGTGGTCGGACAGACCTCCCTGTAGGCGCAGTAACGGCATGATGGGTTCACCCGCGGGGTAAACGCTTCGTTGCGAATAATTTCCGCTGCTTCACCGAGTTTTAGTTCGATCCAGGTCGGGGACCGCGCGAAGTCGATCACCTCCTGTACTTGAATTTTTGGCTGCGCGGTATCGACCCTCAATTGGACGAGTGCCGCCCCAATCGACTTCTCCGCTGGATCCGTTGATTCGCCGGTTAATTCCACACTTTGCTGGTCACGAAGTAACAACTGATAAATGCCTAACTGCCCGTTCTCGGCGATTTCGGCTTTCGTCGGTGGAGTTTTGACATTTTTCAAATCAATGGCGACCAATCGCCCACGGGAATCTATTTCAACCCGGTCCAGGATTCCGCTGAGCTCGATCTCCTCTTGTTCACCGCTGGGCGTGACGACGGTGAGCAACGTTTGATATCTTCCCTCGGCTTCTTTGAAAACCCGCGGCGACAGATTGTGGTAGCTAAGAAAAAGGTCCGCCGCTTTATATGCCTGGGCCAGATCCGCCGCCGACTGCCAGTCCGCTTCATACGCCAGAGCCCGCCAGGAGTCACTGATCAATTCTTGAATCTGCACGTGGTCTTGGGAGAGTTCACCCTTGGCCACGAACTCAGCGATTGCGTGGACAATGCTGCCAAATGCCGTTGCGGAACCGCGAGAAACCTGCGCTTTTACTTCACGATCCAGAAACCATTTCAATGGACACGTAAGGAGACTGTCCAATGAACTACCCGACAGGTGAAGTGGTTTATGTGTTGGCCGCACTGGTCTCGTTGACTGCGTGAGAGGTGCCAAGCCCCACCAGTTGTGCGGGGCAACGCTGGGTCCCATCTCGTGGAGGCGGTCCCCCGCGTGAACTTTGAGTGCGTTGCTCGCCTGCGGATCCGCGAGCGTCTGGCGTAGGTCGGCCGCTAGACCCGACCAACTTGACTTATTTTTCGGGTAACCGCTGACAATGCGGGCGCTAACCCCGACGGCTTGTACGTCGCGGATAAAGCGGCTGGGCTGATCTCCACCCTCTCTGCCTTGATCAATACAGGTCAGCGTCAATACCTCGCGGGCGCGTGTGCTCGCCACATAAAACAAGTTCCGTTCCTCGCGCAAAAGAGCAACCGGGTTCGAACCGGGTATCGCCCCACCGACCCCGATTTCTTCGGCGCGCAAAAGACTCCCACGGGACACGAGATTTGGCCAAATCCCTTCCTCGAGCCCAACGACCCAGACCCGGTCCCATTCGCGACCTTTACTTTGATGAACCGTCATAACTTGGACCGCATCGGCGCGCAAACCACGCGCGGATACCGGTTCAGCCGGCAGATTCTGGTCTGTCAACGCTGTGAGGAAGTTGTCAATTCCTGCATTTTTCCGCTCGGAAAATCGAGTGGCCGTGTCAAATAGCGCCATGATCGAATCAAGGTCGTGGTGTGCGCTTCCGCTGTGGCCTAGGGCCGCCTTCTGTAACCGTTGCGGCCACCCGTGCGGTGATTTCTCCCCGCCGCTCCAGGCTGTCCACAAAATATCTGTCACCGGTTTATGCTTTTTAATCTCACTTCGAAGGGTTGCAATCAGAGAAGTAATGGCGGCTACCCTGGCACCCAATTCGCCAGGAATCACAACCGATGATTCTGGCCCAATAATTAATTCCCGGATAAGTTCCGGTGAGCCAACAGAGGGTTTACCGGCGCGCAGTGCTCGACCTAAGCGCCGGATCTCGCTCGGGTCAAACCCACAGATTGGCCCGGTCAAGAGGTCGCACACGTCGGCTGCGCTGGCCTGCTGCGGTCGGGCGGCCAGGGAAATCAATCCAAGAAGGACGTGTACCGCGGGCTCGTCTTTCAGGGCAATTTCATCGGTTGCAACCACAACGGGCACACCCGCTCGATTCAGTGCCCGGGTTATCAGCGGAATGTCTGAACGCGCTCGACCAATGACGGCCATTGATTTCCAAGCAACGCCTTCGCTCAGGTGCGAACTGAAAATCTCTTCGGCGACAAATGCCGCGCGCGCATTTCGCGAGGAATACTTATTGATGAACACCGAACCAGTGTCGGCAAAAAACTCGCCAAAGCCGACCAGAGACCGAGCACCGGGACCAAATGGCGCTGTCGCCGCACCTGCAATTTCAGGCCCGAACCGCCAACCGCCATCGAGTGAATGAACGCTTGCGTGCGCGAACTCCGAGACGAAGCCCGAGCTCATGTCGGTTTCTGATCCGCGGAAACCAAAAACACTTTCATGGGGGTTACCGACCGCGACGAGTACCTGCACCTTTTCGGCGAGTACCGCCAAGAGTTCGCGATGTAGTGGACCAACTTCCTGATATTCGTCCACATAAATATGGGTTATTCGTGAGGTGACGGGTGAAACGGGCGCCAAGGAAATTGCCTCAAGCAGGAGTGAGTTGTAGTCCATGACGTTTTCCAGGGCCATTACTTCGGCGTCGTTCGCGGCAATGTTTCCGGCAACGACCCACTCTGGACGATTAAGTTGCTCGCCTAATGTTTGCAGTTCTGCTCCACTTACATGCAGTTCCTTCAGCCGGGCAATCACGTTGCGAACTTCACGGGCGAAACTCTGGGTGGTAGCAGCGCTTCGAAGTGATGGCGGCCAGTTGATGACCAAAGATGCATCGGGTGAATCGGTAAGTAGCCCCGAGATCAGGTCTCGAATCCGGGCATCTTCTTCCGCGCCCGAGAGGAGTTTGGGTAACCCCGGTGAATCTGGATCGGTGTTGCCGGCGGCCCCCATCACGATCGAGTAGGCCAATGCATGAAATGTGCCCACGTAAGGGAGTACGTAACTGTCTGCCTCACCGGCAAGTTTCTCGCGAAAATCCCGAACCGCCGATTTTCCGTACGTCAGTACCAGAACCTCACCCGGTGGCACCCCAGCGCGTAGGGCGAAGGCCACCGAAGCAACCAGCGTTGTGGTTTTACCCGACCCGGCTGAGCCAACGACGAGATGACGGCCCGCGTTCAGGTTGATGACGGCCTGCTGGGCCACATTGGGCGCAATTGCCGCTGGCACGGACATGTCCGTATCAAGTTCCCACCTCATGGACTATAAATACCATGCCGGGCTGACACGTTGCACCCACATGCTGCAGTAACAAGGGGCACAATGTGACACGATCTCCTCGTGGCGCCCAAACCGGATTCAAATATTGAAACCGAGTTGACCATTGCCGGCCCTCTCCCCATTCTTCCCCAGCTTCCGGGAACGCAACCATTGCCAAACGGGTCCGCACGTGCTCCCATCATTGACGATGGCGCCATCAAAAAAAGAATCCGCCGCCCACTTGACCTCGCCCGTTTTGTCGTGGCGATTGCGCTCGCCGCGGCCACGACCGCACTCGGCTACTTCGCGACAAGCACCACCGCTGGTCTGGATACCGATCTTGAAGGTGGGGTGGCGCTGCTGCCATCCCTGGTGGTGCTGGCCCTGAACATCGTTGGCGGAATCGGCTCCCTGGGCCTCCCCGTTGCCGGTTCCATCAATTTGATAGTGCGAAGGCGCTTTCGACAGCTTTTTGATGCACTGGTGGCTCTGTTCCTGACCGTGACGGTGCTGTCGGTTGCCTCCATCGTGGTCGGCAATCTTGATAACACTCGACTCCTCGTTGCCATGGCTGGGTCAACCAATAGCGCGAGTGGTTCAACCGCCCCAATTCTTGGTGGAATTTTGGCGTTCATTACGGTGGCGCGACTGATGGGTCGGAGACCCTGGAATGTGCTCTCCAGTGTTGTCGTGATCTCGCTCATTTTGGTGACGGTCCTCAGTTCTGGGATCGCTCTGGCCGGGATTGGCGTATCACTCGCCATCGGCTGGGCCATTGGCTTGTTGACCCGCTACGTACTGGGTACCTCAACGACTCGGCCTAGTGGAGTGGCTGTTGCCACAGCCCTGGAACGCGGCGGCTACCCCGTTACCGAGTTGCGAATCGCCAACCTCACCGACCGAGGACGCCGCTACATGGCTACCACTCGCAATGGCGACACGTTGCGTGTCATCGTGCTCGACCGTGACCTTGAAGGTGCCGGACTGGTCAATGCGGCGTGGACCAGCCTGAAATTACGCGATGAACCGGGCAAAGGGGCCTTCAACCTGCGCAAAGCCGTTGAACACGCGGCCCTGATTGCCTATGCCGCGCAGGTGGCCGGTGTTCCAGTACCTCGGTTACTGCTGACGACCGAAGTTGGTCCCGACTCGGTCGCCCTTGTTTTACAACATATCCCCGGCACCCCATTTGACGAACTTCACGACATTAGCGACACCGAATTGGATAGCGCTTGGCGAGCCGTTCGTACCCTGCATGAGCACCAGGTGAGTCACCGGGCACTCTCAAACCGACACTTATTGCGCGGGCCGGAGGACTCCACCTGGCTGCTGGGCATGGAACAGGGATCAATTGCCGCAAGTGATGTGGCGATGCGACTGGATCTTGCCGAACTGTTGTGCTCACTCGCGATGTTGACCTCCGTTGATCGCAGCGTGGCCTCGGCCCGGCGAGTCCTTGGTGGTGACGCAATTGCTCGGGCACTCCCAGCACTTCAACCCGTCGCACTCTCCTCTGGCACTCGCAAAGAGTTGCGTAAGCACAAAGGAATGATCATCTCCCTGCGCGATGCAATTGTTGAATTGCGACCGGACGCTGATACCGAACAGATCCAATTCCAGCGATTTAGGCCGCGGACGCTGATCTTGATCGTGGTCGGAACAATCGCCGGCTACGTTTTACTGTCCCAACTCACCTCGGTTGACCTTGGGACACTCTTTAGTACCGCGAACGGGACATGGGTGCTGGCAGCACTGGGCTTTAGTTTGATTACCTATGTCGGTGCGGCCTGGTCACTTTCCGGGTTTGTCCCGGAGAAATTGTCATTCGGAAAAACGGTTCTAGCCCAAGTCGCCGGCGACTTCGCCACACTGGTATCACCGCCGACATTGGGCGCCATCGCCATCAATGTTCGGTTCTTGCAAAAATCGGGACTCCACCCGGCATTAGCCGCGGCTAGCGTTGGGGTCTCACAGGTCGCTGCATTCGTGACCCACATTGGCCTGCTACTGGCATTCGGTATTGCGGCGGGAACCCAGTCCGATTTCACTTTCGATCCCCCCATGTGGGCGGTCGTCGGTGTTACCGCCGTGGCGGTGATCTTGATTGCACTACTCGCCGTACCGGCAATTCGACGCGAGATTGGTAAGCGGATCGGTCCACTGATCAAAGAGGTAATTCCTAGGCTCGTGACGATTGCCCAACGCCCCGCCAAGTTGGTTGAGGGGATCGGCGGGATCCTGCTCCTCAACCTTGCCTACATCGCCGTGCTCTACGCCTGTGTCGTCGCCTTTGACGGCGATTTGAGTATCGCGGTCGTAGCGGTCGTCTACCTTGCCGGTGCAACGATTGGTCAGGCTGCGCCCACCCCCGGCGGGCTCGGAGCGGTTGAAGCGGCCCTTGCCGCGGGTTTGACCGCGGCCGGCCTTGATGCCGGGCTAGCGGTCTCTGTGGTTTTGCTGTTCCGCTTGGTGACCTTCTGGCTACCGACGCTTCCCGGGTACTGGGCTTTTACCTATCTAACCAAGAAGAACATGCTTTAAGTCCCGCTGCCGGTTCCGCCCACCCAGTCGAGGTAACCGCCAGCGTAATGCGTGACGCCAATAAATCCTTGGGCTTTAAGTTCGCGCACAAGATGCCCCGATCGCACTCCTGCTTGGCAATACACGATGACATCACCCGCAAGGAGGTCGGCGTCAAATGTTGACAGTGGCCGATGTATTGCGCCCGCAATGAAGCCATGAATCAGTTCGTATTCCTCACGAATATCAATCAAGGTAAAGCGTGCATCACCACGATCTCGGGCCTGCAGTGCATCGATTAATTGTGCCCGAGTGAGCGCATCGCCCGACTCGATGTCGAGCGGCGCACTCATGCTGCTTGGGCCACCAGATTTCGTAGCACCCGAAGTCCTACCGACAAGGTCGCCAAGTCGACTTCTTCAACCTGCAAGATTTCATCAAGGGTTGCTCGCGCTCGAGCCACCCCTTCGGTGCGCTGCTGCTCCCACTGAGCTACCCGCTCTGACGCTTCTCCACTCTCGGTCGCGCAATACACCCGACCCGTGAGTTCTGCGATCACCGAATACAAATCCGAACGAAGTGCTTGACGCGCCAGCGACGTCCATCGATCACCGCGCGGTAAGCCCGAAATCCGAACAAGTAATCGGTCCACATCAAAGCGTTCCGAGAGCTCGAAATACAGTCCGATCACATCCGTCATGTTGGCTTGGAGTGAACCGGCCAACTTGGTGATGTCCAGGAGCAAAAAAACGTCAAGCCCACTTGCTGCGCGATCGGCGAGATCCTGTGGTGCACCCGCGTCAACGAAACGTTGGGACAATCTTTCAAAGCGTTCGGACTCCTGACCTTGCAATGCCTGTGGAACTCCACCGGCGTATTGGGCAACGCTGGCAGCGAAGGCCGCAATTTCCGTTTCTATCTCAATCCCGGAGCCCCGATTTTGCAGAAACCAACGGGCCGAGCGATCAAGGAGACGACGGACCTCCAAATGCAGTGCGGTTCGCGCGCCGGCCGGGACACTATCCGGCAATGTGTTGATCCAATGCCACAAACTCCTGATCCCGAATACTTCCATTGCCGCAAAGGCCGCCTTTACAACCTCGACCGTGTTGGCTCCGGTTTCCTCAACCGCCCGGAACACGAATGTGATTCCACCGATATTGATCAACTCGTTCGCCATCACGGTGTTCGCAATTTCTGAACGAAGCGAATGCGCCAAGATGTGCTCGTGGTAAGGATTCCGCATCGCCTCTGGGAAATAATCGATCACAATGTGATCACACCACGGCTCATTACCCAGTGCCACCGCGCTAAGTTCCTTGGTCACTTCGATTTTGGCGTAGGCCAACAGCACTGCTAGTTCTGGGGAGGTAAGCCCCTCTCCAGCCAACCGCCGGGTGTCCAGGTCGGCGTCGTCTGGCAAAAACTCAAGGGCCCGATTCAACAGTTCCTGACGTTCAAGATCTCGAATCATTCGCTGATGTACCGAGATCAGACGCGGCGCGCCGGCGCGCGCATTGGACAGCACCACATTTTGATTGATGTTGTCCGCCAAGACCAACGCCGCCACCGACTCGGTCATGCTGCGCAGTAATTGATCACGCGCGTCCACGGTGAGGGATCCATTAAGCACCAAGGGGGCCAATAGGATCTTGAGGTTGACTTCGTGATCGGACGTGTCGACACCGGCAGAGTTGTCAATTGCATCCGTGTTCAATCGCACGCCATTTCGAGCTGCCTCAACCCGACCGAGTTGCGTCATGCCTAGGTTTCCACCTTCACCAACAACCTGGGCGCGTAATTCCGAGCCGTTGACGCGAATCGCATCGTTTGCTTTATCACCTACGTCAACATTGGTTTCCGTGCTGGCCTTGACATACGTGCCGATCCCACCATTCCACAACAATTGCACCGGGGCCTTGAGTATCGCGTTGATGAGTTGGTCGGGTGTGCATGAACCCGCATCGATGATTAAGCCGAGGGCATCTTTAATTTCCTGGCTCACGACTACAGTTTTGGCGCTTCGAGGAAAAACTCCGCCCCCGGCTGAGATCAACTCCGGGTCGTAAGCCGCCCATGAACTGCCGGGTAATGCGGCCAGTCGTTTTCGCTCCACAAAACTGGTCGCTGCATCAGGCTGCGGATCGATAAAGATGTGCCGGTGATCAAATGCGGCCACCAGTCTGATGTGCTCACTGAGCAACATTCCGTTGCCGAAAACATCACCACTCATATCACCGATACCAACAACCGTGAAATCATGATGTTGCGGATCAAGATCCATTTCGAAAAAGTGTCGCTTCACCGACTCCCACGCACCTCGCGCCGTGATCGCCATCGCCTTATGGTCATAACCGGAAGAGCCACCCGATGCGAAAGCGTCCCCCAACCAGAAATTTTCATCTTGTGCAATGGCGTTTGCAATATCAGAGAAACTGGCGGTGCCTTTATCCGCCGCCACGACGAGGTACGGGTCGTCTGGGTCATGCCGCACAACATTTAACGGTGGAATAACAATCGAGTCAACCATATTGTCGGTCACCGAAAGCAATGCCCGGATAAAGTCTTGATAAGCGCCAATTCCTTCAGCCAGCCAGGCTTCGCGGTCAACCAGTGGGTCCGGTAAATGCTTGGCAAAGAATCCACCTTTTGCCCCGACCGGAATGATCACCGCGTTTTTAACTTCTTGAGCTTTGACGAGTCCAAGGATTTCCGTCCGGAAGTCTTCACGCCGATCACTCCAACGGATACCACCGCGAGCAACCGCACCAAACCGTAAATGCACACCTTCAACGCGGGACGAATACACCCAAATCTCGTGCGCGGGCTTTGGTAGTGGAATGTCAGCCACCATTTTGGGAACCAATTTAAATGCCAAAGTTGACGTGCCGGTGAAATAGTTGGTACGCATCGTGGCCTCGAACAGGGACCAAAATAGGCGTAAAATTCGATCATGGTCCAGTGAATGGACCAACACCAGAGCCGCCTCGAACTGCTCGCGGGCCGTCTGCGACTCGGACTCCCGGTCACCCGTGAAAGCCGGATCACATCGCACCCGGAAAAATTCAATGAGGAGACGGGTGATCTCCGCGTTTTCCAAAATCACCCTTTCGATGTACCCCTGACCAAATGTGGAACCGATTTGGCGCAGGTACCGGGCGTAGGCACGAATCAATTGTGCGTCTTGCCAGGTTAAACCAGCGCGGGTGACCAAGGAATTGAATGAGTCACTGGCAATCCGCCGGTGCCAAGCGGCCTCAAATGCCGATTCAAATCGAGAAAAAAGTGTGTCCGCACAATAAATTTCACCCGTGGGTAGTACTAAACCAAAATCAAGGATCCAAGCGGATGCGCGGTCATTGCGGCAAATTTCGTAGGGATGCTCGTCGAGGACGTCAACACCGAGACGTTCTAGGATCGGCAGAATTTTGGTCAGCGGCATGGCTGATCCAACGTGAATCACTTTGAATCGAAGTTCCCGAGAGTCACTAACGACCGGTGCGTACAGGTCCAAGGCCAATTCGCCGGGTTCAAGTTTTTCGATGGTGAGGGCGTCGGTCACTCCAATATGTGGGTCAAAGTCCTCCTTGTACGACTCGGGAAACGAGTCCGCGTACATCGGGATCAGATGCGAGTTGTCACCTGCGAGGGCTATTGATTGATACTCATCCAGCCAACTTCGACTAGCGGTGGCTAAGCGTTCCTCGAGTTCAATGTGTTCCGGGCGGAGAATTTCAACGCCAATGGGCATGTGGATTACGTAATGTATTCTCGCGAGAACTGACTCCGTGACGCGCGCCGTGTAATCAACGTTGATCCCACCAAATGCCTCACATAAAATGGTTTCCAAGCGCAGTCGCAAGTCCGTCGTGTACCGATCTCGGGGAAAATAGACGAGAGCTGAAACAAATCTTTCATAGGGGTCATACCGAATATATAGTTTGGTTTGACGCCGCTCTTGTAACTGCATCACCGATGTAGCAATCCGCATCAATTGGTTCACATCTGTTTGAAAAAGTTCATCACGTGGATAGTTTTCTAGGAATGCTTCCAGATCCTTGGCGCTGTGGGACCCGGCAACGTAATCCAGATCTGCTTCGAGGGCTTGGTATTTGGCGCGCAGCACCGGAATTTCCGAGATGCGCTCGGAGTAGGCCCGAGTCGTAAATAGTCCCAAAAAACGTCGCTCACCTACAACGTTTCCCTCGGCGTCAAATTTCTTGACACCGACATAGTCCAAATAAGCGGGACGGTGCACACTTGATCGAGAGTTAGCCTTACTCAAAACCAATACAGTTTTTTCCCGCGCCTTTCCCCGGACCGCTAGCGGCAAAATCGCAAAACTCTCCGAGGGATTTTCTGCTACGATTTCCCGCAGTACACCCAATCCTGTGCCAGGAACGGGGCGCAACGTGTCCGCACCGTCGACCTCCAAGAGGTCGTATTCGCGGTAACCAACAAAAGTGAAATTGTCGCGGGTCAGCCACTCGATAAACGCAATTGATTCGTCACGTTCAGCCGGGTCAATTCCAACGGGAGGGCAACGACGTAAATTATCCGACACTGCAACTGCTTGGCAAAGCATTGCGCTCCAGTCGTTAACGCACCTGCGCACGTCGCCGAGGACTCGTTCAACCCCTGCGACAAGTTCACCGAGGTCATCGGAAATAAAATTCCGCTCGACATGAATTCGCATCCATGACTCCGCGTTCATCCCTTTCTCAACTTCATCAACGTCACGTTCGTGGATGGCGGTTAGTTCATGTGAGGAATCGCGCGTCACGGCAAGAAGTGGATGGGCAACGAGGGCAATTGCTCGTCCCTCCCGCGTGAGTTCTGAGGTAACCGAGTCAACAAGAAATGGCATATCGTCCGTGACGATTTCAACAACCGCGTAACCGGCTCCCGGAAAATCCGGTGTCCACGCGCGAACTAAGGTTTCCCCATCCGGCCCCGATGATCGATTTCGCGCCCAGCCCAACATGTCACCGGCTTGATCAAGAGCCATCGGATCACCTGCGTCGAATCCCAAATCGGTACTCGACTGATTTCCAAAGAGCCGCCGGGCAAGAAGCGGCACTACATCCGGGACCGACGCGCGCGGAGAACTCACCCCCCTACGCTAGTCCCGGTAAGTGATTCGCAGATCAAGGAGATGAATTTTACGTGCCCACCAAGTTTGAATTTAGCCAACATTTCACCGCTACCCCGTTCGAGGTGTTCGCCGTCCTGTCCCAAGAGGAATTCATCGTGGCAAAGTGTGCTGCAACCGGGTCACTCTCAACCACGGCGTCGGTCGAGCATGTCGGCGCTAACGGGGCCGCAACCCTCACGAGCACCCGCCTGCTTCCCGCGGATCTCCCGGCACCTGCAAAATCATTCGTCGGGGACACCATCACCGTCACGGAGTCCCAAGTGTGGACCGCGCCCGCCGCCGATGGCGCTCGAACCGCAACGGTCACCGTTGAATTTTCGGCCCCGATGGCCTTCACGGGGACACTCGAACTCTCCGCTGCCCAAGGGGGAAACACCACGATCACCACCCGCGGCGCGTTTTCGGCCGCGGTTCCATTTATCGGTGGGAAAATCGAGAAAGTCGCGGCCGAACAAACCGAGCGCTATCTCGTTTCGGAAGAGCGCGTTGCCGGCGAATGGCTCTCCCGCTGAATCGCTCGTTGCTTCGTCCACGTGATCGGACTGGTTCGCATCGACGTTTCTAGCACCTGTTTCCGGCGCGTTGAGTCCATCAAGTTGGCGCCGATCACGGTTAAGTCCTCGGCCGTTGGGCTTGCCATAAAAACATTCGCACCCGATGAAACAACGTCGGCGATTTCCGCGGCAGCGGTCCGAGCAACGACCCCGCGCCACGCTCGCTCGAGTTTGGCAGTAACACTTTTCGGGTGATCCGATTGGGTGAGCGACATTGGGGCGATGACATACACCTCGTCAAAACCCTCGTGGCTCACGACATCGATACTGGTTGCTGAGACCGCACCACCGTCGACATAGGTTCGATTACCAATCGCGACGGGTGCGAACCAACCCGGGATCGCGCAGCTCGCCATGACCGCTTCGGACAGTGAAGCATGGGGTGCGCCCGCCCGCCCGAAGACCACTCGCTTGCCGGTTTCGTAATCCATGGCAACCACCCACACGGCTGATGTGGTGTCATGGGGTGTCTCGCCCTGTGCCCATCCGCCCTGTGCCCATTCGCCCAACGGGGAGACGGCGTCTATCAAGTGTCCGACCCGCTCTAGGCTCTTGCCTCCCGGCGGTAGCAAACCAGAGAGCACGGCTGTCAGCGGAAGTTCACCGAATTTTAGTAATCCGGAACCAAGAAGTTTCGGTGAACCTGGCCGTAAGATTCGCGGCCACCCGGGTCGGGAACCGCCCGTCGCACGAACCGGATTCCATTGATAACCTGCCAACGGGCCACTTGTCACTTTCATTTCCCCGTGCTCCTGGCGAAGTTCACCGGTCGTCACCCCGCAGGCAATCAGCGCGGCCACCACCGAACCCGCCGAGGTGCCGACGAGCAGATCAACATCGCGTGCGGCGCAACCAAGCTCGGTTTCCAACGCGCTCAAGGCACCCACGGCCCACGTTCCACCGAGTACTCCCCCACCACCAATAACAATTGCTCTGCGTGGCATTAGGAGGCAACGACCCGCAGATGTGTCTCTCCCGGTGAACTGCGCCTCTGCGCAATTGACGCCTGTAACCCAATCATTGAGTCACGAATACTTAACGCAATGACGTCGAGGTCTTCGAGGGCATCACGATCGGCCATCAGACCGATGTAGAGGCCGCCGTTATAACTGGTAAGCCCAATACTTAAGGCTTGGCCCGGCACTAGCGGAACACTCGGGTACGAAGCGAGCATGTGCGAACCCGCTGCGTACAGCGCATGTTGCGGACCGGGAACATTGGCGATCGTCACATCGTAGGCGCGGCGCGTGAGCGTTGATGCCATTCGAGCACCGAGTGCGTGTACCGACGCTGGTCCGAAGCCGGCAATATCAATAAGAGCTCTGGCCCCGAGAAATTCACCCGTTGATTCAAGATCAGACATTTGCTCAACAATGCGCATTAATCGGTCAACCGGCTCACATTGTGCTACCGGTAATTCAATGACGTAGGCGTTCACCGAGCCGCCCAGTGTTGGTTCTTCGCTGTTTGATTCCAAAGACACGGGTACCAATGCATTAAATCTTTCTTGACCACCGGGGAGGCAATCGCGTCGAATCAGCCAACTTCGCAGTGCACCCGTTAATACCGTCAAAATGACGTCGTTGACGCTGATGCTGTGGGCTGACAGAACCGAGGCTGATTTTCGTATTTCGCGAAGCTCCTGCAGATCCAGATCAACCGAGACAAACCGGCGCTGCGCCCCAAGCTTCGCCTTCAATGGTGAGCGGGTGCGAAAGCGGGCTAGGGAGACTAGATCACGGAGGGCATCCATTGCACTAGTGACCCCGCTCGTGAGCGCAGCCTGTGCCCCGGTAACTACTTCACCGGTTGTCCTCACCGCGAGTTCCATTGCTGCTGTTGGGTGGGCAAATACTTCGGTGACCGAGGCGCTCATCAATTCAATTCCCGATGGTTCGGGCGCTGGACGCCAGACACTGGGTGGGCCAACGCTCACCTGTGATTCGCTGTCGAGAATGACGTGAGAAATATCAAGGGCCGCCAGTCCATCGACAAGTGCCTCGTGACTTTTCGTAACAATCGCGAACCGCCCGCCCGAGAGCCCTTCAATCAGGTACATCTCCCACAAAGGTCGACTTCGATCCAGCGGGCGGGCCATCAGCCGGGCTACCAATTCGTCGAGTTGTTCCCGGTTACCGGGCTTGGGCAAGGCAGATCGTCGCACGTGATACGAGACATCAAATGCCGTGTCATCAACCCAGACCGGGCGAAACATGCCCAATGGGATGTCCTTTACCCGCTGTCGGTACCGCGGCACAAATGCCAAACGAGCCTTAATCAATGAGACCAGGTTTTCGTGTTCGAAACCGGCATCGGGTGGCTTAAAAATCGAGACACTGCCGATATTCATCGGGGTTTCCGGGTTCTCTATGTACAAAAATGACGCGTCGAGACTGCTCAACCGCTGCATCGGGCACCCCCTTCGTCACTCATCAGACCTACCGCTCAGCACGCATTCCAGCAAGATCCGGCACGTATTTCAGCGCACGGGTGGCGCCGCAGCCCACACCGTACTGCTCAAAGCGCTGAATTTCATCTTAGTGGCACACTACTCATGTGCCATTTCCCACGTGGGCGCGCTTTATACGCGCATCCCTCATCATCCCCACGCTCGGCCTTGCCCTGCTCGCCGGCCTCATCATTGGCGCCATTGCAGCATCGGGCCCACCCAGCGCGAGCGCCCAACCCGGTCAACCAGTTCCCAATCCGTCCGGCTCGCAATCCATACCGACCGCGACACCGACCATAACGCCGGTGCAACCCAAAAAACCGAAGCCGGCAACCCGCGAACGCAAAGCCAAAAACGTGCCTGAACGTCCACTTGATAAAAACACGGGCCGCCGGATTGTCTATGACAAGTCCCTGATGACCCTGTGGGTGATGGACAAAGCAGATGAGGTCGTTTATCGCTTCCCCGTTGTCGGACGTTGGGACCGCCCGGTCAAAGGTACATACAAAATTTATTCCCAGTCATTACACAGCGGGAACCCAAATTCTAAGGTGACCTTTGATCATATGACGCGGTTCGCTTATGGCATGGACGGTCGAACCCCGATTGGTTTTCACAGCATTCCTAAGTACTACGACGGTCGGATGATGCACTCAACCAAGCAGCTGGGACTACCCATTGCTACCGGCGGTTGCGTGCGCATGGCGGCCGAAGATGCGAAGAAACTTTACAAATGGGCGAAACTCGGTGATCGGGTTTACGTGCTCGCATCTCCGTGAGCACTGAACCGCGCACACCCGAATAGCTTTTGCCAAAGCTCCTCGATGATTGAGTTCCCCCAACGTGCTTGCTTTTTTCACCATGTCTGTTGCCGCGGTGTCATAGGGAAGATACCTGACTTCCAATTCGGGGTCCAGCGCTCCGCAGATGGCCCCGAATTCTCGTTGAATGTGCTGCGAATCAGACTTGGGAACCACATTCACGACCGCGCACTTCTTGGCATGGCTAAACAACGATGCGTGCGCGGCGTAGGTCAGGGCAAGTCGCTGGGCACCCACCGCATCAGCCCTCGTTAGTAAATACACCTGATCTGCATTCGCCAGGACGGTACGAGTGACCGCCGTTCGCTGAGGTACCAACGTGGGAGCCAAATCAATGCTTGCGTCGACATCGCCCACCTGCAAGCCAGCCCCAAGATCAATGATGATGTGATCAAAGTTTTCACGGGCGCGTGCGACGATTTTTCCCATGGCACCTGATCGAAGTTCCGGCCACCTTTGCGGGTCGGAAAGTCCGGTCATTACCCAGAAGTAAGGATTGATGGCCCGTGCGCAGTTCGCGAGCGCCCGCGAATTCAGCGCATTTTGTTCCGCATACCGTGCCGCCACGACAATACCGCTAATGTCTTCGTCAATCCCCAGGGTCATGGCCACCGACGGTGCCTCCGTATCTGCATCAATGAGTAGCACGCGAACACCCGTCGTTGCCAGTGCCTCGGCTAAGCCAATCGCAAAAGTTGTGCGTCCATGTGATCCCACCGGACCCCAGCAGGCACTGACGTAACCACCGAGTTTGTCGCGGTTGCGCTCGTGCGGCACCCGTTGAATGAACCTGTTCTGCCGCAATTGCGAGACGAGATCGAATCCGGGCTGATCACCGCGCAAAATTCGATCGGCATTCCATAACCTCGCCCGTGCTTCTTCGGAGTCACTGAATGCAATTACCGTGACCGATGCAACTTGGGCATGAAGAGTTGCCATAATTTCACTGCTCATGCGGGGTAAGCCTGCACTCACCAACACGTGTGTGTCCGGCACCACCGCCGACACGGCAAGGAGTTCAGGTGCATCAAAACAGCGTCTGTCCACCACGATTCCCCCAGCACTAGCTGCTGCGATCAAATCAGGTTCAGCATCAATCCCACCTAACGCCCAGATCATGTTGAGACGATCCGATTCTGTGCTCTTTCGTGGATTCACTTGGACACTTGCGATTCCACCGGCACCTTGACCAGGTCAATGACTCCGGTTCGGATCGCCTGTACCAGACCAGAAACCTGGGATACCGGTACCAGCAGGACGACACCAATTTCGCCGCCGGTCCCGACCACATCATTGGCAACCTCTCGAACGGTAAGTCCCGAAAGCACGAGTACCGGTGGCATGGCCGATCCTGAATCCGGTGAACTCGCCCATACATCAACTTGGTCACCGGACTGTAATCCGATTGCCACATGCAGTGGATCAACCGACACCGTGACGACTCGTGAGTCAACCGGTGGGAGCGAACTGATTGCTTCGCTGGGAATGAATTCCCCAGCCCCGATGGGCCGCACCACGGTCCCGAAAGGTTGCCTTAATCCTTGGAAATACGGCTCTTGCGCGCCATTGAGCGCAACCACAACGGCCTCAACACCGGTCAACGGGCTTCCTACGGCGAGTTCGGTACTCGCCCGCCACAGGGTCACGGTCTCCTCACCGGTGGCCATGACTCGCGCTCCGATAAACATCGAACCGATCAAAATTGCCACACCCAACCACAATCGGATATCACTCCACCTCGGCGACGTCCGTTTGCGCACCCTCACCGATTGCTCTTTACCCCACCGAATTCGCATATAACACCTTTTTACGCTTTCCTGCGCCACCATCGTGCGCGAACGCAACACGTGTGCACCCACTATCTCCCCAAACTCTCAATTCACGAAATGGTTATCCACAGGTGCTGGGCGGCTGCTGCGGTATCCGCGAGGCTTTGGCACTATGTAGCCATGTCGCGCTTTCTCACACTTTCTGATGTCGCTGAGACACTCAACATTTCCTCCGCTCAGACCTACGCGTTGGTGCGCAGCGGCGATTTGCCCGCCATCAAGGTCGGTGGACGTGGACAGTGGCGCGTTGAAGCACAAGCACTCGAGGATTACATCGAAAATATGTACGCCCAGACCCGTGAATTCGTTGCAACCCACCCATTTGGCAAAGAAGATGAGGCTGGGTCACCGCGCGACTAAGGCCCCGTTGACTCCTTGGCAACCGTCATCGAAATGACCGAACCTAGGGCAATAATGAGTCGGCGTTTGACCCCTTCCCCGTTGTCGATCTCGATGAAATCACGGCCGACGGCTGCAACGCGTCCACGTACGGAATCGGCGTCCACTCGCCCTTGAATCCTGATCCGCACCCGACTCCCCCATTGACTTCGCAGCCACGAGCCCTCGCGAAATCCAATTCGGGTTCGACCTAATGCTTCGGCGACCGGGGTTACCCCGCGGGGCAAGCCGCGGGCGACGTTTATACAGTCCGTCCTGATCAATTGGAGCACCTGATCCGCGGATTCGCCCTCGATGCACTGCAACAGGATGAACTCGCCAGACGCGCTCACCTCGGTCAAGATTCCCATGCAGGTAAGCCCGGAAACCACGAGGTCGACCTGGCTGCCGCGAGCCTGGGTAAGTCGAGCGATCAGGGTCATCTCACTCCACTGGGCTTCGGCTAAGTCGGCCGCCTCAGCCAAAACCTCTTGATCGAGTTGAGCTTGAACACTGGCCTGGGCCTGCAACCAAACGTCGGGGACTTCCACCCTGTCAGTCTGCGCACAAACACGACTTTTTGCTATGCGCGGGTGTGACCTGTGGATAAGACCCCTCGTCAGCCGAAGTTTTTATGCACATCCTGTTTAAAATCCTGATTTCTGGGCATAACAGGTAGGTGAACAAAATAACTCCTTGACAAAAGCACTATCGATGACGACATAATGCATACCGAACTAAAAATAGGTAAACATAAGCAAATGAATGCTAACCGCCCAGATTTTTCCACCGCGAAATTGAGTGAGGACCACCATGACGAACCATCTCATCCCCCAAGACGGGGTCGGCGCCAGCACCGACGCTACCGACCCCTCCGCCGACCCCGCACCTCATCTGCGGCTAATCAACGGCGGAGTTCCCAGCCATGCTCAGGACAAGGAACAACTTCCACTGGCCCTGACCTGGCAGATCGCCCCCGGTGTGCCGGCAATGCGACCACTAGAACTGGTGCCCCCGACCTCGCGCGCGCAGGGTCAATCTGGGTCAGTCGGGATTTCGAGTCATATTCGGGTCCCCAATGAGGAAGGCGATGTTGTTGAGGTTCCACACCCCATCACCTGGGCCGGACACATGGCGCGAATGGTTTTCGAAGTGAGTTGTGGTGAACGCCCCAGCGCCCAGTTGAATCGCTGGGTCAGTCGAGATCAACTTTCGCTCCTGGCACTTCGGGGCAGGAGTTACTCGCGCCACCCGTCGACTCGAGCCCAAAAAGGGTTATCCCGCTTACGCAAGGTACGCGGCGTGCGGGCCATGCAGGTAGCACCCGGGATCATTGAGGCGAGCGCCGTACTGGTGGGCACAGCCCGCTCCCACGCCGTGGCCATGCGGATGGAAGCCGTTGGTACCCAGTGGATGCTGACCGCGGTCGAATTGCGCTAACGCTTCCGATTCGCCCGCTCAACCCGCCTTCGTTCGGCCCGGCTTGCATTGGGATCAACTTCAATGATCCCTTCTTCCCCAGCTGCCAGCTCGCCGCGGACCACGCCACCTTCAACATCGGCATCCGGCGCCGAATACGCCAACTGCTTCGGTCGTTGTGGACTTAATCCTTTTGCCTGCAGGTTCAGCGCCGCACCCACACTCGTTTCCGTTGCATCAACGAGAGCATCGATAGCTTCTGCCGCTTCCACCTCAATTTCGGGCTTGACCTGGACATCGAGATGGAAGAGATAACCAACGGTCTCCTCCTTGATCGAATCCATCATGGCGGTAAACAGATCGAATCCTTCACGCTGATACTCGATCAGTGGATCCCGCTGCGCCATTGCTCTCAAGCCGATTCCATCACGCAAATAGTCCATCTCGTAGAGGTGCTCGCGCCACTTGCGATCCAGTACCGAAAGAATGACGCGGCGTTCAAGTTCGCGGGTTACTTCTTCACCCAGTTCCAGTTCGCGAGTGTCGTAGGCACCCTCTGCATCTTCAACGAGAATATTGCGTAACAAATCGGCGCTGAGGCCACCGATGTCGCCCCCGGACTCTTCAAGCACTTGATCCAGCGTTACCTCAACGGGGTATAGCTGCTTGAGCGCATCCCACATTTTGTCAAGGTCCCACGACTCGGGGTAACCCTCACCTGTTACGGACGTTACATAACCACTGACCGTGGCGACGATGAACTCGCGAACCTGCTCTTCGATGTTTTCACCCTTGAGTACTCGACGTCTTTCGTCGTAGATGACGAGCCGCTGGCGGTTGAGAACGTCGTCGTATTTGAGAACGTCTTTTCGAATCTCAAAGTTCTGCGCTTCTACTTGACTTTGTGCGGAACGAATCGCATTGGACACCATTTTTGCTTCGATCGGAACATCATCTGGGACATTGAATCTCTGCAAGAAAGCGTTGACCATGTCTGCTTTGAATAAACGCATCAGGTCGTCGTCAAGTGAAAGGTAAAACTGGGACTCACCAGGGTCTCCTTGGCGACCGGAGCGACCCCGGAACTGGTTATCGATCCGGCGGGACTCGTGGCGTTCGGTGCTCAGTACATAGAGTCCACCGAGTCCGACGACTTCATCATGCTCGGCTTTTACGCCGGACGCTGCGACAGCCAACGCTGGCTTCCATGCGGCTTCATAACCCTCTGGATCTTCCACCGGATCCAGACCCTTGCGGCTGAGGTCCGTTGCGGCAATCGCTTCGGCATTTCCGCCCAACATAATGTCGGTTCCGCGGCCGGCCATGTTGGTGGCAACCGTCACTGCTCCACGACGGCCCGCCATTGCCACTATTGCCGCTTCACGTTCGTGATGCTTGGCATTGAGAACCTCGTGGGGTATGCCATTTTTCTTCAGCAAAGCGGACAGCTCTTCGGATTTGTCTACGCTCGTCGTTCCAATCAGGATTGGCTGACCCGCTGCGTGACGTTCAACGATGTCTTCGAGAACTGCCCCGAACTTGGCTTGTGCAGTTCGGTAGATCAAGTCGGCATTGTCTTGGCGAACCATGTCGCGGTTGGTCGGGATCGGAACAACACCAAGGTTGTAAATCTGATTAAACTCGGCAGCTTCCGTCATTGCGGTACCGGTCATGCCACTCAATTTGTCGTACAGGCGGAAAAAGTTTTGCAAAGTAACCGTCGCCAGTGTTTGGTTCTCGGCCTTGATTTCGACGCCTTCCTTGGCTTCGATGGATTGATGAAGTCCTTCGTTGTAGCGGCGCCCCTTCAAAATACGACCGGTGTGTTCGTCAACAATAATTACTTCGCCCTCCATGACCACGTAATCGCGATCTTTTTTGAATAATTCCTTCGCCCGAATGGCGTTATTCAAATACCCAACCAAAGGCGTGTTCACCGTGTCGTACAGATTGTCGATTCCGAGTTCGTCTTCGACCATATCAATTGCTTCTTCGAGCACACCAACGGTTTTCTTTTTCTCATCGACTTCATAGTGCTGGTCGCGCGTCATTTTTTTTGAAATTCGCGCGAACTCCGCGTACCACTCGGTCGCTTGATCAGCAGGTCCACTGATGATCAGTGGTGTTCGAGCTTCATCGATTAAAATTGAGTCAACTTCGTCAACGACGGCAAAATTGTGCCCGCGCTGCACCATCTCTTGGGCCGACCACGCCATATTATCCCGCAAGTAGTCGAAGCCGAATTCATTGTTGGTGCCATAGGTAATGTCGGCGGCATAAGCTTCGCGTCGCTGCGCCGGTGTCATGTGATTAAGGATGGTGCCAACGCTCAGACCCAGAAAACGGTGAACCCGTCCCATCCATTCAGAGTCACGCTCGGCAAGATAGTCATTGACCGTGACGACGTGTACACCGTTGCCGGAAATTGCATTCAGATATGCGGGCAAGGTTGACACCAGGGTTTTGCCTTCACCCGTGCGCATCTCTGCGATATTGCCGAGGTGCAGTGCCGCGCCACCCATGAGTTGTACGTCGTAATGTCGCTGTCCTAAAGTTCGCTTCGACGCCTCGCGCACGGTGGCGAACGCCTCTGGCATCAGGTCATCAAGACTCTCACCCTGGGCGTAGCGCTCTTTGAACTCGTCAGTGAGTTCGCGCAATTCCGCATCCGTGAGGTCCACAAAGTCGGACTCAATCGCGTTTACCGACTTCGCAATTCCCTCCAACTTGCGCAATGTCTTGCCCTCGCCGGCCCGAAGAATTTTGTCAAAAACGCCCACGTGAAACCTTCCAAGTAACGATTAGATAAAGCCGCAGGTGCCATCGTAGTTCCACAGGCCAAAATTGCCTCTAGCCACCCGGATCCGCACCGGATAGACATGCTCCATGCGGGAATTCCTCTACACATTCGTCACCGAGCTAAGCGACCTCGTGCTGGCCCGAGAATGCGTTGGTTGTGGGGAACTTGGCACACTCATCTGCAAAAAATGCCGAATCAGCGTCAGCGGCCGTGCCCATGTTATGCGGGATCTGCGCTTTGATGAACTGGCCGAGGACCTTCGTATTCCGTTGGCAATCGCCCACCGGTACACGCCGCCGGTTGACGCGATGATTTACCGATACAAGGACAACCAAATCCCGGAACTCGCCGCACTGCTCGCCACGCTCCTTGCCGCTGCGATCAAGCACATCCCCATTGTCGATTGCGTCGGTGTTTCGCACATGGCCCGACTTCCGATCTTGATCCCCATTCCATCTCGGAAATCTTCTCTTCGAGCGCGCGGTTTTGATCCGATGGTGCTGATCGCCGATCACCTGGCCCACGCCGGCTACCCGGTCGCCCCGTGGCTGATCGACCAACGCAACGCTGGACGATCCAAGACGCTGGGCATAGCCGACCGGATGGACGCGGCACATGACGCCTTCCGGGTCGGACGCATTCCGGATGGTTACATTCGTAACCCAGTTCCGGTCATCGTGATTGACGATGTCACCACCAGTGGGGCAACTTTCACCGCCGCCGTGTCCCAACTTTTATTGGCCGGGGTGCACGTCATCGGATGCGCTGCGGTCGCGGGGACTCGAAAATCCTGACCTGACCACAATCGGGACGCCATGGGATCCACCCTTCTCTTGACCCGGGTCAGCGGCTTAACCCGGGTAGGCCGCGGCACTTCCTTGGATGCGCTTAATCCATGACTGTGTCGAGTTTTCATAGATCGAACCATCCGCCGATGTAACGAGTGTCGGCAATCCGGGCGCCGCCGCAATGGATACCGGATCTGCGGGTGAACCCTGGGCTTGAATCTCACCACGTCCGAGATCGATTTCATAAATTTGCAGAGTCCCCGCTGTTTCCGTTGCAATCACCGCAATCGAATTGGCGCTTGACCAAGCCGCGGCCGTCACCACACTAAGTTTGGACTCAACCCTG
>JBDNFV010000111.1:0-2398 GCA_041689635.1 Candidatus Nanopelagicales bacterium
CAAGAGCGAGCCCCAAATTTGCACTATCTACGTTTTACCGGGGCAGAGGAACGCCAACGTTATGCCGATGTATTCGCCCAATTGGAGGCCAACCGATGACCGTGCAATCTTTTGCCCCAGAGATAGTGATCCGGCCACACGTTGAGAATTTTATTAATTGGTCAGCGGACAAGCCGAAAGTTCTGGTGCTTACCGCGGATCTCACCAACTCATGTGAAGTAGGTAAATGGCGCGAAACCTACCCTGAGCGCTATTTTTCAATGGGAATGGCTGAGCAAAACATGATGGGCTTTGCAGCCGGACTTGCGCGGGAGGGCTTTGAACCATGGCTGCACACCTTCTCGGTTTTTCTCTATCGCAGACCCCTTGACCAGCTCCAGATGTCTGTGGCCTACCCAAATCTCAAAGTACGGCTTGTTGGTTTCTTGCCGGGAATAGCAACCCCGGGCGGAGTCACGCACCAGTCGATTGATGACATTGCAATTATGCGAGTTATTCCCAACATGACAGTCCTTGAAGTGGGTGATGCAACCGAGGTGGAAAGTGTCCTGGATATCGCCCACTCAATCGATGGACCTGTTTACTTGCGGATGCTTCGCGGTGAAGTTCCTCGTCTTTTTGACACCCCGATGGAGTTCAATAAAGCGCGCGTTCTGACGTCTGCTGGTGATGACATCACGGACCCGACAGATATTGTCATCGTGACATCAGGGATTTGCACGGAAGAAGCGATGCGGGCGGTTCCCGCCATGGTTGAACGCGGTCTCAAAGTCACGCACCTGCACGTTTCTACACTCAAGCCTTTTTCTGACCCGACAGTTACAGCTGCGCTGACGAGCGCGAGAAAAGGAGTCATCACAATGGAAAATCATTTGATCACCGGTGGTCTTGGTTCAGCGGTTGCAGAAGTTATGGCCGAAAACGCGATGGCCGTTCCCCTTTCCCGAATTGGGCTAAATGACACGTATGCCCACGGGGCATCATTGCCCTACTTACTCAAGGAATATCAACTTGATGCTCGAGCATTGGTCGAACGCGTCGAAATTCTCACCGGTTCTGCACTGAACATCCCAGATTCAGACCTGGCGGAAATTCGGGTAGCAGCACTGCATAGTGCAGCAAAGGCAGAAGCGCTATAACTATGACTCAACAAACCAACTCAAGTAGTGACTCGGATTTTGCTCGGATCATTGTTTCCTACCGGATAGATCCCAGTATCGGGGTCAAACCGGAGATCATCGCCGAGGCGATCCGCACCGAGCAAACGATCGAATTTCCATTCGACCTCGCTCCAACGTGGATTCAAAACAATGTGGTAGGCCGCATTGAAAACATTGACGGTCAGGTTGTCACAATCGGATACCCAATCGGTGTGACCGGTGGTGGTCTAGGTCAATTCCTGAACGTGCTGTGGGGAAATGTGTCACTCCTAAATGGAGTGCGGATCATTGATCTACAACTGCCCGCTGAGTTCCTTGCGGACTTTCGTGGGCCACGGTTTGGAGTTGCCGGCTTACGCTCAATTTTTAATGCACCGACCCGTCCGTTGTTGTGCACAGCTCTTAAACCAATGGGTCTCTCACCCGAAGAACTCGGTGCCACCGCGGTGACCTTAGCTCGGGCAGGCTTTGACATGATCAAAGACGACCACGGTTTATCCAGCCAGCCGTGGGCTCCCTGGGCGCAGCGGGTAAAAACAATTGCTCGAATGGTCACCGAAGTCGATGCTGACAGCCCTCATCATTGTGTTTATATGCCAGCACTCAATGTTCCTGCTGACCAACTCCTAGACGCCGCTCATCAAGCGAAAGAGTGGGGCGCCGGCGCCCTACTGGTCCTACCGGGCCTAGCTGGAATGGACAGCATGCGGGTTCTTGCAGATGATCCCGAACTGAACCTGCCCATTATGTCGCATCCATCATTTTTGGGTTCAACCGTAGTGAACCCGCAACAGGGAATTGACCACGGAATTGTATTTGGCACCCTGATGCGCTTAGCAGGTGCCGACATCAGCATCTTTCCCAACTACGGCGGGCGGTTCTCGTTCAGTCAAGAAGAGTGCGAAACCGTCGCCCAAGCATGTGCCGCGTCATTAGGTGAGATCGCTACCATTTTTCCCAGTCCGGGTGGCGGCATGACACTGGATCGCGTTCCAGAAATGATCAAGGTTTACGGCACGGACGTAACACTTCTTATTGGTGGCGCCCTTCACAGAGGGGACTTGTTCTCCAATGCCAGGCAATTGGTTGAAGCCGTTGCACCATTGTGATTGCGGCCCTCAGTTTGTACGGGTGCGTGTCAGCACTGTGCGAGCTAAATCGATGAACGCGCGCGGATCGGAGTCTTCCTTGCGCGATTTGGCAGCAGCTTGACCCAGTTGCAAGATACCCCGCGCTGC
>JBDNFV010000112.1:0-6557 GCA_041689635.1 Candidatus Nanopelagicales bacterium
AACGACATCAAGGGCTAATCGCTCCTCAACACTCCATTGGCCACCGGCTATAGCATCGATGACGAATTGCAAATCTTCTTCCTCGGCTTCGGCCAAGAATCCAACGTGTCCAAGGTTTACCCCCAAAATGGCCGCGCCAGATTCCCGCCCGAGTTCTGCGGCGCGCAGCATCGTTCCGTCACCACCGATGACCAAAATGAGATCAGTTGGAAGCAACCCAAGAACCGCATTGAGTTCATCAGTACTAAATGGTGCATTTTCGGACTCGTCGGATTCGCGGCTGGTCGTAATCCCGTGGGCACTCAACCCGGTATCAACCAAGTCGGCGATTCGCAATGCATGCTCAGAGCGACTATTGGCAACAACGTGTACGCGTGAGGGAGCGCCGGCTGCACGCATCATGCTGGTCCCTTCTCAATGGCAGTCTCGATCATGTGCGTTAATTCTGTCGTATCGGGGTTGCCCTGGCCACCCTGCAGTTGGGAACTGTGGGTGAGCCAGAGAAAATATTCCACATTCCCCTTGGGCCCGGGCAGTGGGCTGGCGGCAATTCCTGACACAGCCCAACCCCCCGCGATCCCAGCTTGGGCCACTCGGTTTATTGCCGATGCGCGAATCACCGGGTCGCGAACCACCCCATGGGATGCGCTCACCGCCGCGCGACCTGCTTCGAACTGTGGCTTCACCATCAACAACATTTCCCCGGTGGGATCAATCAATGAGGTCAGGGCTGGCAGCACGGTGGTCAAAGAAATAAATGAAAGATCAGCAACGACTACCTGGGGGATAAAAGGAAGTTGTTCTGGTTTCAAATACCGAATATTTTGCCGCTCCATGACATGCACTCGGGGATCGGTCCGAAGTGACCAAGCAATTTGACCGTAGCCGACATCAACAGCCAGGACACCTTTAGCTCCAGCTTCAAGCGCCACCTGGGTGAAACCACCGGTTGAAGCTCCAGCATCGAGAACATACCGCTTCGAAAGTGAAATGGGCAGGGCTTGCAATGCACCTACTAATTTATGTGCGCCACGAGAAACGTACGAGTCACCCTTGCCTTCAACAACGACATTTGACTGTGGGCTGACCCCCGTTGACGCCTTGAGCGCCACCATGCCATCAATTTTAACGCGGCGTTCCTCGATCACAAGATGTGCCTCACCGCGTGAGCGAACCAGTCCACGGGACACTAATTCTGCATCTAATCTGCGCATTGGTCGTTTTCAACCGTGATTTCCTGTTGGCTGAGCACTGTCTTAACGATCTAAATTCACCATGACATCACGGAGCCGGTCATGTACCTGGGTCAAAATCTCGTGGTGTGAGTGAATGTCCTCAACGTCAATCACCTGGATGAGTTCCAATGCGGCGTCAATCTCACCGTGGCCTGTGGCCTCCCACACCGGCAACACAAGTTCAGAATGCACTACTTCGTCGAGGAGAAATAAGTCCTCTGAATCCAGTTGTTCACCGTCTACTTCATCGACGTCAATTAGTTCAGGATTCATGCTCAACCGCTACCTTCTTCTTTTTCAGCGGGACCGCAGCCTCTGCTGCCTCGGGATTGGGCGCGGGTGAAGTAGCGATACCTTCACCCTGCGCGCAAGAGCTTTCGACCTTGTCCACGCGAGCCCTAAGGGCTGCCAATTCATCTTCACGAACAAATCCAACTCGACCGATTGCTTTGTCTACTTCGGAGCGAATCAGACTGACTAACAAATCACGATTCGATTTGCTCTGCTCCATAAGATCGTCGGCGGCTTGCGCCACACTCGATGCAACATCAGCAGGCTGCTTGGTACCGAGGGACATCCCTTGGGCGATCAGTGATCCGGCCACTTCCATGGCTTTTGCTGCCGTTGCTTCGGTGAGTCCAGTCGCCATCTCGAGATAATTTCGCAGTGTGGACAAATTCGGTACCGATTCAAACATGTGATGCTCCCCTTACCAATTCGGGTGACCACGGATGGCCACTGCTCACTAATGACGCCACTACTCCCCTAGATCGAGCGCGATCCGCCCGTGGACGAAGGAATCCAGGCCGACGTGTTCAATTAGGCTCCACTTTAGGCTATCGGCCGCCCGTAATCGCTCCAGACGCGTGCCACCCCTCGACCGGACACACGTTTCAGCGGCCACGAAAGTAGCCGTTGCCCGCCCACACGTGTAACCAGCAGCGCTCGCCATCGCGGGTAGGTAGGGGGCAACAAGACCTGCAACATTTTCACACACATAGTCCGCTCGAATGTCTGATCTCCACACATCCCCCGGAGCACTCACCCCTGTGAGGACCAGCATGGTGGGAATTCCCGCGGCAATTCCAGCCGCAATGTCGGTGTCATACCGGTCCCCCACCAGCAATGGTCGCACCCCTGGCACTACTGCAATTGTCCTATCCATCATGGCGCGATCTGGTTTCCCGCCAACACCATCAGGAGGGCGTCCTACGGCATTGCGCACGGCGTCAACCAAAGAACCATTACCCGGAGCAATTCCCGAGGCGGTCGGAAAGGTGCTGTCAAGATTGGTCGCTATCCAGATTGCTCCGCTTTCAATTAAATATGAAGCTTGGGCTAAATCCCGCCACGAAACCAGCGGGCCAAACCCCTGAACAACCGCGACGCAGTCACGCGGATCTCGCGAAGGAATGAACCCTGCGACGCGAAGGGCCTCGTCAACACCTTGACCACCCACCACGAAAACTCGTTCACCCCGGGCAACATGCTGCTGCAAAATTTCAACTGCTACCTGGGAGGACGTCACAACCGCAGCGGCACTCGCCGGTATTCCCAGTTCCAACAAGTGAGCGGCCACTTCATCGGGTGTCCGTGACGCATTATTGGTCACGTACGCGACACCACGCCCACTGTGCACTATTTCCATCACTGCTTGCGCTGCGCCTTCAACAGCATCCAATCCGCGATACAAAACCCCATCCAGATCGAAATAGACCGCATCAAATTTCTCAAAGAGTTTCGGTTCGGCAATGTTTGGGTCAGTTCTTACGTTGATCACACGACATCCTGTCCCAAGATGGGACCTTCCAGAGGCATGCCTTGCTCTGCCCGGTGCCGCAGGGTCGACTTCACTTGCGCAAGAGCCGTTCCATATTCGGATCGCTGGGGTTTCATCACAAATGCCATCGCTAAGTGATCCCGGGCTGCAATAAACTTTTGCAAACGCCACAGCGACATTCCCAATACGAAATGGGCGTAATCATTATCGGGCGCCTTCTCAACTAATTCCCCCAAAACCTTTGCCGCCTGGGCGTACTGTTTATTGTCAAAAAACGCTCTCCCGAGACCCTCAAGAACACTGGGGTTTGAATTGACGTCACGCAATCGCTGAAATAAAATCGCGGCCGCAGCACTATCACCACTGACTAAAAGTTCGAGAGCGCGTTGATACCAGTCGAATTCGGGTGCAGATGCAATCTCACTGGGGCCAGAGCCACTCGCCATTAAAGCTCATGACCCATTCGGGCTACTTTTGTTGACATATACGCGGCATTATGTGTGTTCCCCTCAATTACCAGCGGGACACGGTCGGTAATGGAAAGTCCATATCCTTCAAGCCCTGCAAGTTTGGTCGGGTTATTTGTCAATAGGCGCATGCTCTTGATTCCGAGATTCGACAGGATTTGAGCGCCGGTTCCGTAATCACGAGCGTCAGCTGGAAGTCCAAGGGAAAGATTTGCATCAACCGTGTCGAGCCCATTTTCTTGCAATTCATAGGCGCGAAGTTTGTCCATCAAGCCAATTCCGCGCCCTTCATGACCTTTGACGTAGAGGACGACGCCTCGCCCCTCCTCGGCGACCCGCAACATCGCGGTATGCAGTTGTGGGCCACAATCGCAACGAAGTGAGCCGAACACATCACCGGTTAAACACTCAGAATGCACCCGGACCAAAACGTCCTTGCCCTCCCCAAGATCACCGCAAACCAGGGCAACATGTTCGGTGCCATCAATTTCACTTTGATAACCCACCGCGCGGAAATCACCATATTCGGTTGGGAGCCTCACGTCGGCAACTTTCGTCACCTGTGATTCATGCTGACGCCGATACTTGATCAAGTCAGCAATGGAGATCAGCAGCAATCCATGCTCATCCGCGAATTCCCGGCACCGAGGTGTGCGCATCATGGTGCCATCGTCATTTACCAGTTCGCACAGTGCACCAGCACTGGTCAAACCAGCAAGATGGGTCAAATCAACCGATGCTTCAGTGTGACCGGGACGGCGCAGCACGCCTCCCTGGACTGCTCGCAGCGGCATGACGTGGCCAGGTCGCGTTAATTCGTGTGGCTCGGTGGCCGAGTCGGCCAGCACCCGGATTGTGTGCGCACGATCAACCGCTGAGATTCCGGTCGCCTCAACGTCCTTCGCGTCCACGGAAACCGCGTACGCAGTTCCTTTGCGGTCTTCATTTACCGATGTCATCGGTGGCAGATTTAGCCGATCCAATAACTCGCCGGACATTCCCACACAAATGTAGCCCGACGTGTACCGAATCATGAACGCCGCCAATTCGGCAGTTGCCTTAGAAGCCGCGAAAATCAGGTCGCCTTCATTTTCGCGATCTTCGTCATCAACAACAACAATTGCCTTACCCGCACGAATAGCATCGATTGCCTCGGGGATCGAATCCAATCGAACGCCGTTACTGGAAGTCCGAGGTCCAGGAATAGCAGCGGCCGGCAGCGGGTCGTGTTCTAATGTTTCTTCGCTGATGGCAAAAATTTCGTCGGCTGGGATCACCCCTTCAGTCTACCTTCCCCTACACGACGCGCTTGAGTGCTCGCACTTCGATCTCTAGAGTGCTCGCTAAACCACCCGGTGACTTCCAGAAACGACGCCTCAACACACCTGTACAACTCACTGGAGTACCCGGCTCGAGGGTCAGAACCTTCTTAGCGACCGAGTCCCGGAAGGTTTGACACGGCAAGGTATCAACCTTGGTACTCCCCACTTGCTCGCTCACCAGACGGTCAACAATGACGGCAAATCCGGTGGCTACGTCCCCGCTGGGAAGTTCCCTTTGCGTTACTCGACTTCCTAATCGACCAACAATTTCAATGCTATTGGACATGTGAACTCCTATCGGAATGAATGTAATCGCATTATTGGTCCGATAGGAAAAGTGCAACACCTCTAGTCTGGTCTTGTGGATCACATGACAGAGGGTGTGAATAAATCACCACGAGTCCAAGATCTTGGCGGTGGTGTGTATTCGATTGACACTTTGATGGGTGGCTTCGAAGGGATCACGTCAGCATATTTTATCGGTAGCGATCGTCCGGCCCTCATTGAAACAGGTGCAGCGCTCAGTGCACCACACGTGCAATCAAGTCTGGAGGAACTGGGATGTGGCCCGCAGGATTTGGCCACCATCGTGGTCACACATATTCACCTTGATCACGCCGGCGGAGTTGGTGACCTCGCCAATGAGTACCCCAATGCTCGCATTGTTGTTCACGAGCGTGGTGCACGACATTTGGTTGACCCGACGAAGTTGGTAGCGAGTGCTTATCGTGTTTTTGGATCCAAAATGGATGACATGTTTGGACCACTGCTTCCCACCGACCCGACCCGAATTGACGCACTGGGTGAACGAGGAAGTATCGATCTTGGAGCCGGGCGCTCCCTTGACACATTTCACAATCCAGGACACGCTTCACATCACGTCGCGCTCATTGATTCTGCAACGGGTGATCTCTATACCGGGGATGCGGCAGGTGTTTACATCCCTGAAACCGGGGACCTTAGACCGGCAACGCCACCGCCAGATTTCGACTTCAACCTCGCGTTAGATTCACTCCAAGCAATGCAGTCGGTAGGCCCAAACCGACTGCTCTTCAGTCACTTTGGACCGACACTCGACATCGATCGAGTCTTTGAGGAGTCACGCGCTCAACTCCATTATTGGGTTGAGTGGGTTAAACAAGCCCACCAGGAGGGCCTAGATTTTGATCACGCATTGCTCATGGTGCAAGCCAAGGACCGTGAAGTGAACGCGCGATTCTTCGCCAACGCTGAAACGGCACATAAATTTGAGCAGCTCAGCAGTTCAGAAGCACAGGTAAGTGGAATCTGGCACTGGTTGGAGAAGAAGAATCAGTCTGATTCGTCAATCACGTGAGCCGATATGTCGCCTACTTGATCACGTGCCAACGCGGTAACACCGTTGATATCAGAGTTAATTGCCTTTGCTCGCCATGAACGGGCCTCTTCGGAGCGACCAGCCTGCTCCAGTAATTCTGAAAACGCTTCTTGCATTCGAGCACGCAAATCACCCGCGGGAAGTGATGTCAAAGCACCCACATTGAGCAACAACAATGCAGCATCAACCTGGCCCAAATCTGCGCGAGCACCGGCGTTCACCATTAGGGCTTCCATCGCGGTTTCCGGTGATAGTTCTTTCATCGGGATTGATTTCAAAAACTCAATAGCTTTTTCAGGCCGACCAAGACCACGTTCACAATCAGCCATCATCGCGACAAAATCATTACTCCCGGTCATCCGGCGAACCGCACGCAGTTCATTGAGGGCTGCAGCA
>JBDNFV010000113.1:0-6527 GCA_041689635.1 Candidatus Nanopelagicales bacterium
AAGGGAATGCGAGCTTGTTTCCCTCATCCACGGTGGAACACCCCAATGCGGGATACCCCAGCGGGTATGGGTAGTTGCGACTATTGTGTGACCCATGGATCTTGAGCCGGAAATCAATACCGAGGTACTCACCCGCTTAAGGCGGGCCCGAGGCCAACTCGACGGTGTGATCAACATGATTGAAACGGGGCGAAGTTGCGCCGAGGTGGTTACCCAACTTGCGGCCGTCTCAAAGGCACTTGATCGGGCCGGTTTCAAAATTGTTGCTGCCGGGATGCAGGAATGTTTTGAAAAGGGTGATGCTTCCCCCATGACTCGGGAGCAACTCGAGAAGCTTTTCCTCTCGCTGGCATAGAAGTAGTAAACGGTTACATTGACCTGCTGACCCGGGCGTGATCTCCAAGGCTTTGTGCCGTTGGTCACAAGTGCGATAGATCACCCTCTTAAGGGTAGCCAAATCGGGTTTCTAGGTACATTCTTAGCCAACGGGAACGGACCCGTTGTCCGAGTCAGTCAGCCTCGGATCTAGTCCCACATCACAAGGAAGTGATCGCATGGCCGCTCGTCTCGATTTCTCAACCGCCCCCACCCTCAACAAGCAGCTTCTTGAGTGGGTGGATGAGATGGCCACCCTGCTTGAACCGGACGCTATCGAGTGGAGTGATGGTTCCGAGTCAGAGTGGACGCGACTCACCGGTGACATGGTGAATTCGGGCACCATGATCAAACTCAATGAAGACCTGCGGCCGAATTCTTTTCTGGCCCGATCAAACCCGAGTGACGTAGCACGAGTTGAAAGTCGCACTTTTATCTGCTCCCAACGCGAAATTGATGCAGGTCCCACCAATAATTGGATGGAACCGACCGAAATGCGCACGACGTTAAATTCGGTGATGCAAGGCGCGATGCGCGGCCGCACGATGTACGTGGTTCCATTTTCGATGGGACCATTGGGATCTCGGATCGCCCAACTCGGTGTCGAGATTACCGACTCCCCCTATGTCGTTGTCAACATGAAACTCATGACGCGAATGGGGCAGGCTGCACTTGACCAAATTGGCGAGTTCGGTGAGTTCGTTCCGGCCGTGCACTCTGTTGGTTTCCCACTCGTGGACGAGGCCGGTAATGCCATCCCCGATGTAGCTTGGCCGTGTAATGACTCCAAGTACATCGTGCATTTCCCGGAGACCCGCGAAATTTGGTCCTATGGCTCCGGTTACGGCGGCAACGCATTGCTGGGTAAGAAGTGCTTTGCGCTTCGGATCGCCTCAGCCATGGCCCGTGATGAAGGCTGGTTGGCCGAACACATGTTGATTCTGAAACTGACCTCACCCCAGAACGATGTGAAGTACATCACCGCTGCCTTTCCTTCTGCCTGCGGAAAGACAAACCTGGCCATGCTGGAGCCAACAATTCCCGGTTGGACGGTTGAGACCATTGGTGATGACATTGCCTGGATGCGCTTTGGCGAAGACGGTCGGCTTTATGCCATCAACCCGGAGGCGGGCTTTTTTGGTGTAGCACCAGGTACCGGCATGAAAACGAACGCGAACGCCGTCCGATCACTCAGTGGCAATTCGATCTTCACCAACGTGGCTCTCACCGACGACGGCGATATTTGGTGGGAAGGCCTCAGTGAGGAAGTACCCGCGCACTTGATTGACTGGAAGGGTAATGACTGGACACCCGCTTCGGCTGATCCGTCAAGCCATCCGAATTCACGATTCACCGTTCCGGCTGGTCAGTGCCCCTCAATCGCATCCAACTGGGAAGACCCAGCCGGTGTTCCCATTGATGCGATCCTGTTCGGCGGCCGCCGGGCAACCAACGTCCCACTCGTTTCTGAAGCATTCGACTGGGCCCACGGAGTCTTTGTCGGTTCATCCGTTTCCAGTGAACAGACTGCGGCTGCAGAAGGAACAGTCGGCGCGTTACGCCGGGATCCATTCGCCATGCTGCCTTTCTGTGGTTACAACATGGCCGATTACTGGGGCCACTGGCTCAAGATCGGTGGTTTCACCAGCGCCGACAAACTGCCACGCATTTACTCGGTGAACTGGTTCCGCAAAGACACCGGTGGCAAATTCATCTGGCCCGGTTTTGGTGAAAATTCACGAGTGCTCGAATGGATTGTCAATCGTCTCAGCGATAAAGCCGAAGCGGTCGACACCCCAATTGGCCGGATCCCGGCGCCGGGCTCCCTCAACACAGAAGGTCTTGACATCACCGAGGCGCAGCTGGCGGAACTCTTCGCGGTGAACGCCGATTCGTGGTTGGCCGAAACCGATTTAACCCAGGCGTACTACGCCGAGTTCGGTGACCGGGTCCCCGCGGAGCTCAACGCACAGTTGCAAGGGTTACGCGATCGCTTAACCAACGCTTGAAACAACCCAGGCCCAATTAGGCGAGGGTTGCCACGAGGATTGCTTTGATCGTGTGCATCCGATTTTCGGCCTGATCAAATGAGATGTTCGCCGGCGATTCAAACACGTCGTGGGTAATTTCAATGCCGCCCTGAAGATCAAAATCGTTAGCAATCTTCGCGCCGATTACCGTTGTGGCGTCGTGGTAGGCCGGCAAGCAGTGCATTGCTTTTGCGCCGGGTCCGGCCAGGTCAAGCACCCTTCGGTTTACTTGATACGGCGCAAGTAGTTCAATGCGCTGCTGCCACACTTCTGCGGGTTCACCCATGGACACCCAGACGTCGGTGTGCACAAACTCGGCGCCGGGTACGCCTTCTGCAATGTCTTGGGTGAGCGTGATTTTTGCGCCGCTTTCTTGCGCCCGCTCATGCGCCTGGTCGACAACAGCCTGCTCGGGCCATAACTCCTGTGGCGCGACGATTCTGATGTCAGCTCCCATAATTGCGCCCATGATCAACAATGAATTACCCATGTTGCTTCGGGCATCACCCAGATAGCAATAGGTGAGCTGTTCACCCGGATCGACCTGGTGCTCGCGCATGGTGAGGAAGTCGGCCAGCATCTGGGTTGGGTGCCATTGATCGGTTAACCCGTTGTACACCGGTACCGAAGAAAACTCGGCAAGTTCCTCAACGGCAGCCTGTGCACTCCCTCTGAACTCGATTGCATCAAAAATACGACTGAGAACGCGCGCCGTGTCGGCGGGGGATTCTTTATGGCCAACATGGGCTGATGCCCCCTCCAGAAACGTGATGTTTCCGCCCTGGTCACTCATGGCGACGCTGAATGACATTCGGGTTCGGGTCGACGGCTTTTCAAAGATCGCGGCCAGGTTCTTGCGCCGGAGCAACTCTGGTTCACGGTGTTCTGACCGCAACGCTTTGAGTCGAGTCGACAAATCAACCAAGGACGTCAGTTCGACTGCGGTGAAGTCCAGCTCACGCAAAAAATGTCGCCCGCTAAGGCCAAGTGATCGTACGTGGTCAACCGTGATTCCAGCGTTCATCTGTTGCGTCCGTTACCCAGATCCATCACCGAAGTCTAGGAGTCCGCCCTACCGAGTTCAGAAAAGGTGGATTCCTAAAGCCTGTTCGGAGATTGCCTCGTTGACTAAGTGTTTTGCAGCGGCAATGCCGGTTCCGGGAACACTGCGCAGGTGCGCCCCTTTTGGTTGATCCATTTTCCGGTAAATCGCCTCACGGTTGTCTTCGGTTAAACCGCCCCAGACGCCATAAGGTTCACGGGCCCGAATTGCATAATCCGCGCATTCCAGCCTCACCGGGCATGAAGCGCACACCCGTTTAGCGGACTGGTCGCGGCGAGAGCGGGAGGAGCCGCGCTCATTTTGTGGGTGAAAGAAGAGCAGTGGATCAACACTGCGGCACAGGCCAAAATCCTGCCAGTGCCATTTAGAATCAAGAGGTACCTGTGCGAGCGGTTGCTGTGGCATGTTTTTTCCGTCCCGTCTCATGTTTCGTAACTTCAATGTATGCCACATTGGGTAGTGCTCTAGGCGGGACTTTGGTCCTCTATTTTGCTCTTTAGTCCCCAGTTTTTGGTGCACCGGCTTTGCTGATCTGCTTGCGGACTTCGTCCATGTCAACCTCGCGAATGGCCAAGATCAAGTTATCCAGACCTTCTTGGGGTAGGGCACCGGCTTGCGAATACAACACGACGCCGTCGCGGATGGCTACCAAGGTGGGGATAGATGAAATGTCGAAACGCCCAGCTAGACCTTGCTCGGCTTCGGTATCTACCTTGGCAAAAACAATGTCGACATTGGCCAAGGATGCCTTCTCATACACGGGTGCAAAATTGCGACACGGTCCGCACCAGGCGGCCCAAAAGTCAACCAAGACAATCGGGCTTGATTTAATCGTGTCAGCAAAACTGGATTCTGTTAACTCAACGGTTGCCATCGAAATACCCTACGGGGTATACAGAAAGAACGCAATTCACCGGGTTTTCATCGGCCGAAGCGCAATGAAAGTAGGGTTAGGTCATGACCACACCACTCGCCGCCCCAGAACTTGAAGAACTCGGCAGCGTCCTCACTGAGGAGCGAACCCAGAACTTCGAAGACGGTGACCACGAGAAATTTGCCCATTACGTTGAGAAAAATAAAATTGTGGAAAGCGCTGTAACCGGCTCGGCTGTCAAAGCATTATGCGGCAAGAAATGGATCCCTAATCGTGATCCTTCCAACTTCCCCATCTGCCCTGATTGTGAAAAAATCCACAAGTCTCTTCCCAAGGGTGGCAAATAAAGGGGCTATTCTCCGCACTGCTGCTCGAGGTGAGAGACTTTGTCCGCGCAAACCAGCGCAGCTTTAACTAGTTATTTTTTGATGGGATTGAAAATTCATGCAGAGAAAATCTATTCGTCTCGTTGGCGTTGCATCTTTAGCTGTTGCCAGCCTCGTGCTGTCGGCGTGTTCATCAAGTGAAGACGCCGCCACCGACACAACGGCAGCGGAAACCTCGATAGAAGAAAGTGCCTCCGAAAGCGTTGCAACCGATGAGTGTGCTTTTGAGAACCTCACCACGATCAGCCCTGGAATGCTGACAATTGGCACCGACACACCTGCCTATCCTCCCTACTTTGTTGATGACGATCCCACAAATGGTGAAGGATTTGAATCAGCCGTCGCTTACGCGGTCGCCTCCCAGTTGGGCTTTGCACCAACCGATGTGAAGTGGGAAGTTGTTCCTTTCAACACTTCTTACGCACCGGGAGACAAGAACTTTGACTTCGACGTCAACCAGATCTCGATTACTCCCGAGCGATCAGAGGTCGTTGACTTCTCTGACGGCTACTACACGGTGAATCAGGCGGTTGTTGCCTTCAATGATTCACCGATTGCTGGGGCAACCACCATCGCTGAACTCAAAGGGGCAAAGCTTGGAGCCCAAGTGGGAACAACCAGCCTGGATTTCGTGACCGAAGTCGTGCAACCCACCAACGAGCCTTATGTCTTTAACGACACCAATGACGCCAAGAGCGCATTGCAAAATGGCCAGATCGATGGAATTGTTGTTGACCTGCCGACCGCCTACTACGTCACCGCGGCAGAATTTGAGAACAGCAAAATTGTCGGTCAATTCCAGTCAGCTGCCGGTGGCGAAGAATTCGGATTGCTACTCCAAAAGGGCAATCCACTCGTGACCTGTGTCAACAAAGCACTCACAACTCTCAAAGATTCCGGTGAACTCCAAGAGATCCAAGATGCGTGGTTGGCCGGAACAACCGCCCCATATTTCAAGGAATAAGCGGTTAGTCGCGAAACACAGCGAAAATTAGTTTCGACTATCACGTGAACACTCCTGCTCCTGGCGCAGACACGGTCTTTGTGGACCCACTGCGCCAGGAGCGTTCTCGTAAAAAGGCCCGCCGAGATGCGCTTATTGGAATCGGAAGTTTGCTCGGCTTCGTTGCTGTCATAGTTTTATTGGTCGGCCGGAGTTCGGGTTGGGAAACGGTTCAAAAAACATTTTTCAATGGGGACCAGTTTGTTGAATCCTTCCCTGGGCTAGTACAAGCCTTTTGGCTCAATGTTCGCATTTTCTTAATAGCGCAGCCACTGATTTTAATAATTGGCTTGCTCGTGGCCCTCGCACGCACGGTCAGATCACCGATTTTCTTGCCGATTCGAGTGTTGGCAACCCTCTACGTTGACATCCTCCGTGGAGTTCCAACAATTTTAATTATTTTTCTGTTGGGTTTTGGCATGCCGGCTTTGCAATTGCCGGGGGTCCCCAGTGACGCAATTTTCTGGGGGACAGCCGCACTCGTACTTTCTTACGGCGCCTACGTGGCCGAAGTGTTCCGGGCCGGCATCGGATCGGTTCACCCAAGCCAGGCAATGGCCGCACGCTCATTGGGTCTGTCATCGTTTCAAACCAATCGTTTTGTTGTCCTACCCCAGGCCATCCGCAATGTGACTCCGCCACTTCTCAACGACTTCATTTCATTACAAAAAGACACGGCTCTCGTCGCGGTGTTGGGTCCGATCGAGGTTTTACGTCGAGCCCAAATTGATACGTCATCCAACTTTAATTACACCCCCTACGTTGGGGCTGCACTGATTTTTATCGCCTTAACCAT
>JBDNFV010000114.1:0-2474 GCA_041689635.1 Candidatus Nanopelagicales bacterium
CGGACCACGTGCCGGAACGACCGAGCCGCTGAGTCGTTTGCGTAAGGTAATTGCCGAACGCATGGTTGAGTCGTTACGAGTGTCAGCCCAACTCACGACGGTTGTTGAAGTTGATGTCACCAAGATTGCTGCAGTTCGCAACCGCGTCAAGACATCTTTTGAGCAACGGGAAGGCGTCAAGCTTTCCTTCATGCCTTTCTTTGTTAAGGCATCCGTTGAAGCCCTCAAGCAATTCCCACAACTCAATGCATCAATTGATATGGTTGCCGGAACGGTCACCTACTACTCCGACGAAAACATTGGTATTGCGGTGGACACTGAGAGAGGACTCCTCGTTCCGGTGATCCGCCAGGCCGGTGACCTCAATATTGCTGGTATCGCCCGTCAGATTTCTGACCTGGCCGAACGCACCCGCACCGGCAAAGTGGCGCCCGACGACCTCTCTGGTGGCACTTTCACGGTGACAAATACCGGCAGCCGTGGAGCCCTTTTTGACACTCCAATTGTGAACCTGCCCCAGGTCGCAATTCTTGGAACGGGTGCGGTGATTAAACGTCCCGTTGCCGTGACCGACAACAGCGGAGCGGATGTCATTGCCATTCGCTCAATGGTCTACCTCTCGTTGAGTTACGACCACCGATTGGTTGATGGCGCAGATGCAGCCCGGTTCCTGTCCACCATGAAGACACGTTTGGAAGACAGCTCATTTGATGCCGAGCTAGGCCTATAAGCATGCGCATTGCGGTTACCGGGGCTAGTGGCCTGATCGGATCTGAACTCGTCCCACAACTGCGTGGATCGGGCCACGACGTTATCCGGCTGGTTCGGCGAGCACCAACGTCAGCCGATGAAGTCCAGTGGGACCCCGACACAGGATTTGTTGGTGATCTCGGAGACGTTGACGCGGTGATTCATCTTGCTGGAGCCGGGGTCGGCGACCACCGCTGGAGTGACTCCTATAAAAAAGAAATATTAGACAGTCGAGTGAAGGGCACCGAGACGATTTCACGCGCCATTGCCCAGATGGAACGCAAACCACACACGTTCATCAGTGCTTCTGCCATCGGTTTCTACGGTGACACGGGCTCCAAGGCCGTGACCGAAACACATCTTGCGGGTCACGGCTTCCTCGCTGACGTAGTGGTTGCCTGGGAAAAGGCTGCGCACGCAGCGCGTGAGGCTGGCATCCGAGTGGTCTATCCACGAACCGGACTCGTTGTTTCCGCTAAAGGCGGTGCGTGGGGGCGCATGTTCCCGCTGTTTAAAGCTGGAGTGGGTGGCAAGCTGGGAAATGGTCAACAGTATTGGTCCTGGATTTCTATGCGCGATGAAATTAGTGCAATTGAGTACCTGCTTAACAATTCCGAGATCAGTGGCGCCGTAAACCTCACTGCACCAGAGCCTCAAACAAATGCCGAAATCACCTCGGTCATGGGCAAGGTACTGGGTCGCCCGACCTTGCTCCCTGCTCCCGCATTTGCCTTGAAAATTGTTTTGGGTGAATTTTCAACTGAAGTTCTCAGCAGTGCGCGAGTGTTGCCCGCAGTCTTAGAGCAACACGGATTTGATTTTCAAGACCGCACTATCGAGTCGGCAATTCGTGCAGCATTAGCCGCAACGGGTGTCTGATTCGCGGTGAAAACATGAGCTCAGGACCGGTTGTCATTATTGGAAGCGGACTCGCTGGACTCTCGGCCGCCCGACAACTCAGTATTCACGGAATCGACGTACTGGTCTTGGAGAGCCAGGATCGCGCTGGTGGTCGCGTTGGCACCGATATCGTTGACGGCGTTCACCTAGATCACGGATTTCAGCTCTACAACACGGCCTACCCCGAAGGCAAACGTGTGTTGGATTATCAAGAATTGGATCTGCATCCATTTAGTTCCGGAGTGATGTCGGCAACACCGGATGGACGAATCAAACTCGGGGATCCCCGGGAGCTCATCGGTTGGTTGCCGGCCTCAATCGCATCTGGCTCCATCGGCTCAAAAGTGGCGTTCCTGCGTTATGCCTTAGCCCAGTCACGTAAATCACCGGCCGAGATTACTCGTGGAGTTGATGGCAGCGCGTACACGGCACTGGAGCGCGCTGGGGTCACCGGCAAGTTTTATTCTGAGGTGATTCAACCCTTTTTATCCGGCGTGTTTTTAGAACCGGAACTTTCCACCTCCAGTCGTTTCATGAATTTGGTACTGCTCACCTTCGTGAAAGGCAAACCGTCCTTGCCGCGAAACGGGATGCAGGCGATTCCTGACCAATTATTCAGTGCCCTACCCGCGGCAACGGTTCGATTTAACTCGAAAGTGTCGGCTGTATCATCGGACAGCGTACGCGTCGGTGGTGAGGTGATTAATGCGAAGGCCGTGATTATGGCGACAGATGTAACAGCAGCCAATGAACTCGGTGGGGTGAAGGGTCCCCGTTGGAACTCGGTGACAACCTGGTATCACCTGGCTCCGTTGGGCACTCTC
>JBDNFV010000115.1:0-2423 GCA_041689635.1 Candidatus Nanopelagicales bacterium
CCATCACGCCTACGGGGTGCCCGGGGCGAATCGCCGACGCGCATTTTCCTTGCGTTTCTTGGGAGAGGACATGGTGCACGCACCACGGGACTGGGTGACCTCACCGAACTTTGCTGGCCTTCATCTTGACATTCCTGCGGGAGCGCCGATGGAGCACGAGCTATTCCCACTGCTACGCGAAAAGACAATAACCACCGCTGATGCGGGATGAGTGACGCAGCGTAAACGCAGTTTGCTTCCCACACCACATTGCGCGCTTCGGGGGAACCTTCGCGTAATTCATTTACCGTATTGTCTTGTCGGCGCTGGTAGTCGTTGGCCGCGAGTAATCGGGAGATTCCGGCCATCGGCCGAGTGCTCAGTCGGTTAAGTGGGTTTGGTGGGTTCAGCGGGTTCCTGGTTGGCCGGGAAATGGGGGAATCGTGGTCAACGACAGTGCCCACCACGTGAACCTTGTCTACCGATTTCATGAATTCAAAGATTCGGCCCCGTTGCTGACATAACCCCTTGCGGCCGATCGATGAGTGAGCTGTTGTGACTTCCCACATCCAATTGTGGTTATCTCCGTCACGGATAGCTGCATTGAAGTGCACATGGCCCGCGATCCACATGATGGCATGAGACACCAGTAGACCCTGCAGATAGCGTGTTACGTGATCTCATTCCACCAGGTTATTCAAAGAGTCGATAGCCGACCCCGCGCACAGCATGAATCGCTCGAGGTCCGCCCGCGGATTTAATTTTTGCCCGGATGCGAGATGCGTGGGTATCGAGTAAGCCTTCGCTTGAAAAACGGACCGAGGCGCCAATGGCTTGCATTACTTGTTCCCGGGTATAGACACGATTGGGTTTGGCCATCAGCAATTCTAGAAAATCAAATTCGGTTCGAGTCAGTGGCACGGGAGTTCCATCAAACGTGAACTGGTGACTATCGACATCAAGTTCCAACCCACCAGTTGTCATTTCGGTGGAGAGGGGTTGCGCACGTGCGGAATAGTGGCGCAGTTGTGTGGCGACCCGCAGTTTGAGAATTTGACCTGAAACAGGTTTCGTGATGTAGTCATCGGCGCCGGCCGCCAGGCACATTGCTTGATCAAGTTCATGATCGTGTGACGTCAACATAATTATGGGGATGCTTGAGGTTTTTCGAATTTCGCGACACACTTCAAAGCCATCCAGTTCACCCATGGAGAGATCCAAAATTAACAATTCCGGACCTGCTTCATCGAATAACCGAAGCGCTTCACGCCCATTTTCTGCTTCAACCACGGAGTAGCCATGTTCCTCAAGGGAGGTCTTCAAAAATATTCTAATGTCAGGGTCGTCGTCAGCGACTAGAATTCTACCTTTGCTCATCAGTATTCCTCGGTGAAATGGATGCCAGCCGGAGTTTGAGGATCGCCACAATGGAATCTCGACGGATGTCAACTTCTATTGGATCGATAATCTCTCCCGAATTAAGCCAATCGGAGAAATCTCGAATGAGTCTTGCTTCTTTTTCGAAGGTGTAGAAGCCAACCAAACCGCTAAGGGAGTGAGTTACCTCATAAAGATCGCGTTTTGCAGCCTTCTCAAGATTAGTAATCGCTTTCACCATGACCGCATAACGTCGATCCAGAACCATCTCCTCCGCGGATGATAAGCGTTTTGGCAGTTCGAGAATGACGGTGGTTCCCTCTCCCTCCACCGATTCAATCCGGACGGTTCCGCCGTGAAATTGAACAATTTCCTCAACGATAGCCAGCCCGAGGCCCGTACCTGGGAACTGTTGATTCTTTGCATTTTTTCCCCGATAGAAACGGGTGAACAATTTGTCTATGTCCTTGGCGGGAATGCCTACTCCGTAATCTCGAATGACAATTTTGACCACTTCAAAATTCACTTCGTCATTTAATTCATCTACCTCGAGGTCAATACGGGAGTTCACTTTGCTGAACTTGATGGCATTAGATAGTAAATTGATGATTACCCGACTGAGTTGCTCGACGTCACCTTGAACAAGGTGGCCCACCTCCCGATCAATTGACAGGCTAATGTCAATATGTGATGTCTCGCACTCGGGTAGAAGTACCAGGATGCAGTCATCGACAACCTGAGCCATGTCCACTAGTGCTTTCGGAAGGGGCCGAGGACGGGAGTCGGCTTTGGTGAGGGTAAACACGCTGTCGACCAGTGTCAGCAGGACATTAGCGTTTCGATCTAAAACTTCTAGATATGTTGCTATTCCGAGTTCGGGCTTGTGAGCAGTCTTGTCTCCGATAATGTCAAGATAGCCAATGATTGAGGTCAATGGTGTCTTTAACTCGTGATTCATGTTTTCGATGAATGCTGATCTTGTCTCGCTCAATTCTCGCAGATTTGTGACAGCGGTTTCAGAGAGTGCCAATTTTTCAATGAGACGATTGAGTTTCTCAGTTTCAAGC
>JBDNFV010000116.1:0-1399 GCA_041689635.1 Candidatus Nanopelagicales bacterium
TTAGTCGCGCGCGAGAAACCGCGCTCGGAGGGCGTCACGACGTTCCTCAAATCGGTTGACACTCACGTCCATGTCGGCAAGGAGTATGGCCAATTCATCACGTGCTGCATTTCCCTCGGCCCCGAAATCATTGCGGTCAAAGATTTTCCATTTGCGCAAAACCGGCATAATCACTTCGTCTCGGTGTTGCTTCAGATCATAAATTCCTGCTACCGCGATCTCCACCGCTTTGCGTTGAAAACCTTCAATACCGTTACCCGGCATGGCAAAATCGCGGACACTCGCCAGAATCGCCGTCATGGTCGCATCGGGTTCTAATTCGAGTGCTGCATCAAGGAGATTGCGGTAGAAGATCATATGTAAATTTTCATCCAGGGCGATGCGCTGTAATAGAGCTTCAGCGATGGGATCCCCTGTCGCCGTCCCCGTATTTCGATGCGAAACTCTCGTTGCCAACTCCTGAAAGGACACGTAGGACAAACCGGCTAAAAGACCGGGGTGAATCGCTTGATAACCCTCTTGCATGTGACTCATGCGGGCACGCTCAAGGGCTACCGGGTCAACCGCGCGGGTGACGACCAAGTAGTCCCGAATTGCGGTCCCGTGCCGGCCCTCTTCGGCGGTCCAACGACCGACCCACTCGCCCCACGCTCCATCGCGTCCAAAGATCGTGGCAATTTCAAAGTGGTAACTGGGCAAATTATCTTCGGTGAGTAAGTTGATGATCAGGCTTGTCCGTGCGGCCTCGCTGAATCTTTTTTCTTCGGGAGTCCAATCCTTGCCACCGAGATGGGCGAAGTTATGAGCCTGATCCCATGGGATGTAGTCATGGGGAAACCATTCTTTCGCTATCGCGATATGACGGTTGAGTTCCCTTTCAACCACGGGCTCAAGTTCGGTGAGCAAGTTGAGGGTGGAAACGTGATCAAGCGTCGCAGTCATATGGTCAGTCTGCCACGATACCCCAATGGATGCCTCCCAACCCTAGATTGCTGCAAGCTAGGTAATCACCCGGGTTCTGGGAGTACATTGACGATATGTCCTATCACTCTCAAGAATCCGATCCGGCAAACGTGGTGCGCTTGACCCAGAGTGTCGCCAGCGAACCCGGAGATAGCGCTGATGCAGCCGACCGACTGACCATGATTATGGAGGCTGAAGCTATCCGTAACGGCATGAATGGTGATAGCGGCGAGTTTGGTGGCGAAGGTTCACTCGAGGGATTGCTCTACCCTTTGCAAGATTACGAATATGAGTTGGCCTCAGATGATGGCCAAGACTCAAGTGATGACCCCACGCACGCGGGAGGGATAACTCCAGCACCCCTCGTCAGCGGGGAAGTCGCCGCGATGCACTTTATTGATACCGATGAATACGTTGATGAAGAAACCGACGAAAA
>JBDNFV010000117.1:0-4446 GCA_041689635.1 Candidatus Nanopelagicales bacterium
GGTGCGCTTGGACCGGATTTTTTTCCGTTTATTCCACCCGCTGGCCAGACCCGACCCAATAGCAGCCACGCGACACCACCCAAAACCGGGAGCACCACCACGATCAACAACCAGACGTATTTGGGGAGCGTTCGTACCTGGCTACTGGGGCTTCGAATGACATCGATAATCGAGTAAATATAAAAAGCTAACGCGATGAGAACCCCAGCTACCCTGATCATGACCCTCCTCGCACATTCGGTTGAAACCAGAATCAAATACCCGGCACTGACTCACATGTGAGTAGCGTGAAACCTAAGGGTACGCCATGATCGCAATCTGTGTCGGGGTAGCGTTAGGAGGGTGAGGAACAAGACAATTGCTTGGGTGAGTTACACCACGATCAGGTTGGCCTTAGTGGTTTTAGTGTGGTTTGCCCTCCAGTTGTTCACACCGGTTCGAGGACTGCTGGCATTTGTCTTGGCGCTTCTAGTCTCCACGGTCTTCAGCATTATTTTCCTCGGAAAGCAACGAGATGCTATGAGCGAATCAATGTTTGGGTTTTTTCGCGGACTCAATGCGCGCATTGATGCTGCAGCAGCCAAAGAGGACCACTTAGATGAGAATTTAGATGCTGAGCCCAACGCCCAACACGACCCCGTAGATCAACAGCAGATTCCCGGTGACTTTGAGGACGGGAATCAAAGCCGGCCCTAAGGCACCGCGCCTAATGAGTTTAATGGGCAGAAACGCCCACGGGATTGCCGCGTAAGCCAGCAGGGTCCAAGGCCCAAATGGAATCACCAAGACGGCAGGAACCACAAAGGCCGTCGTGATTGAAGCGATGTATAACTTGCGAGTTCGGTGATCGCCAAGCCGGACGGCGAGTGTGCGTTTTCCGTGTTCGGTATCTCCGGGAATATCTCGCAAGTTGTTGGTAATCAAAATAGAGCAGGCGAGTGCGCCAACACCAATTGAAGCGATGAAAGCACCTGTTGTAAGTTCTAGGGTTTGTACGTACGCCGTCCCCATGACCGGGACGACTCCAAAGAAAATAAAAACAAAAAATTCACCAAATCCTGCATAACCATAGGGTCGCGACCCGCCCGTATAAAACCAGGCAGCCGCAATGCTTGCGGCGCCGACAAAGAGAAGCCACCAGGTTTGCGTGAGAAACACCAGCGTGAGTCCGCTGGCACTCGCGATCGCGAACATGAGAAATGCCGCAAACTTAACCTGGTGAGGCTTCGCCAATTCTTGTCCGACGAGCCGGACGGGACCAACTCGCACCCGGTCGGTCCCGCGGATACCGTCGCTGTAGTCATTTGAGTAGTTCACCCCGGCTTGCAGGGCGAGTGCAACGAGGAGGGCCAAGAGCGCTCGGCCAATGTTAATTGAATTGAGGTGCTGGGCAATACCGGTGCCAACTAAAACCGGTGCAATGGCAGCGGGAAGTGTGCGTGGTCGAGCTCCCTGGATCCATTCACGTGTTGTGGCCATGGATTAACCGTAGAGGTTGGTGATGGCAACCTGATCAATTTTGCCATTGGGCAATGTTGCAAGATGGGGGACGACGCGGAAAGTAGGAATCGCGATGGATCCAAGTTCGCGGGCGATCTGTGCGCGAATTTCGGTCATGACATTTTCAAATGCAATTGGGTCAGCAACTATCAGGGCGGTTAGGCTTGGAAGCACGTAGCAGTTGTGTACAACTGGATTCTCTTCGATGATCTTGGCAACGGCCCTGCGCGAAACATTTACCCCGTTGATCAAAATAATGTCGTCGAGTCTGCCGAGAATTTCTAATTGGCCGAGTGAATCTATGTTGCCGTAATCATCCGTACTAAAACTGGAGTCAAACGGTCTGAAACTTTTCTCGTCGGTTGGTCGATAGCCCACAGCAATACTTGGCCCGTGAATGGTGATTCGAGAATCATCGGGATCGAGAGTGGCGTGGGTGCTCGGACCACCCACTCCACTGAAGACACATCCACCAGCACTTTCGGTCATGCCGTAGGTGTAGGTGATGGGAAGACCTAAATCTTGTGCTTGCAGGAAGTCATTGGTGGGGGTTGGGCCACCACCAATTAAAATTGCTGCGCATTGGCTCAGTGCCTTTGCGCCGTTCTGCGAACTCAGTAATCTTCGAAGTTGCGTTGGAACGAGTGACACGAAGACGGGTTCGTTTTTAATGCGATAAACGGCATTGGCGAATTCATCAGGATCAAACGTTGAACCACCGGCGACGCTTTCCAAGCCAACTGGTTCCGTCTCTGCCGCAATTGAGCGGGATAGAACGTTAACTCCACCGATAGAGGTGACGGGTAGTGCGCAAATCCAGCGTGGGGATGCGTCAAGCCTGAGGCCAATGACAGCGCCTGAATTAATGAACTCATTCATTGCTCCCAACTGGGCTGCACTGAGTTCAACTCCACGAGGATTTCCGGTAGATCCTGACGTTGACATAATGGCTATCGTCTGGGATTCACATGGGGCGCTTGACTTGATCGCTGTCCGAATGGCGTGAACCTGGTGCGGGGAATAATGACGGCTCTGCTGGGGAACGGGAGCGAACACCGATGCACCGCTGAGGGCACGGTTGAGGGCGGCCAAGGCGGTGGCGACACCGGAGGCGCCAGGAGCAATCTCGGTGAGTTCAATTTTGCGATTATCGGAGTCGGTCACGACGCGAGAGTAGAAGATGCCGGTAATCTGCGCTCATGGACACTCGTAAAAGGTATGTACTGCCGCCGGTCGCACCGGCGGATTCACCGGCCAACACCGATCCTTCCCACTCGTCCAGTACACCTGCGTGTGAATGGAAAACTTTGGGGGATTTCACCGACATCACGTACAGCCTTGGTACGGGGGCATATCACGGTGTGGCAAAGATCACGATTTCTCGCCCGCACAAGCGAAATGCGTTCAGACCACAGACGCTGTTTGAACTCAGTGATGCCTTCAACGCGGCCCGCGACGACGATAGCGTCGGGGTCATTATTTTAACCGGCCAAGGTGATCTGGCTTTTTGCTCCGGTGGAGATCAAGTCATTCGCGGCAATGACGGGTACATCGGTGATGACGAAGTTGCTCTGAAGGGAATTGGGCGGCTCAATGTCTTAGATTTGCAGGTCCAGATTCGCCGGCTGCCAAAACCCGTGATTGCAATGGTGGCCGGTTACGCAATTGGCGGGGGCCACGTATTACACGTGGTCTGTGATCTCACGGTTGCCGCTGACAACGCCCGCTTTGGTCAAACCGGTCCCAGAGTCGGTTCATTTGATGGCGGATACGGATCTGGATTGCTCGCCAGGATCGTCGGGCAAAAGCGTTCGCGCGAAGTGTGGTACTCCTGTAATCAATATGGTGCCGAGCAAGCCTACGACTGGGGGTTGGTCAATGAAGTTGTACCGATTGAAGACCTTGAAATAGCAACCTGCGATTTAGCAGCTCAGATTTTGACCATGTCACCGCTAGCCCTTCGACTTCTCAAGGCCTCCCACAACGCGGTTGACGACGGCCTTGCTGGTATTCAGCAATTGGCCGGGGATTCAACTCTGCTGTTCTACATGACCGAAGAAGCCCAAGAAGGTCGTGATGCCTTCAAAGAAAAACGCGAACCTGATTTTGGTCGCTTCCCTAAACGGCCGTAAGTTCAATGTCATCTCCCTTTCTCACACTAGAGTTTTTCTCACTCACCCTACGAGAGGAATTTCGGGGACTGCACGTGCGTCAAGGGGTTCTCTTTCAAGGCCCCGAAGGTTGGGGCGAGTTCAGTCCCTTCCCCAACTACACGCCACAGCAAGATGCCTTATGGCTGAAAGCCGCATTGGAAACTGCCTTTGTCCCACGCGATTATCCAATGGATGCAGATATTGGTGTTAACGCAATCATTGGAGATCAGGAAGATACTTATCACGGGAGTATTCGTGCGCTGAAGCAATACGGCTGCACCACTATCAAGTTAAAGGTCGGACTAAGCGTAGCCCGTGACGTGGAAAGAGTGCACGGAATCATCCAAGCCTTCAGTGACTCGCAGCGCTTAGATGACTTGCGTATTCGCCTTGATGCCAATGGACGTTGGAGTGTTCAGCAGGCATGCGACACTGTTCACGATCTTCATGGCGCACCTATTGAATACATTGAACAACCATGTCGTTCGGTTCAACAATTGGGGGAGCTTCATCGAAAAATAAATATTCCTATCGCCGTCGATGAAAGCATTCGTCTCGATGGTGAGGTTCAGGTGCGTGACTTTGCGGATCTAGCAATAGTGAAAGTCTCGCCGCTCGGTGGAATCAACGCAATTGAGCAGTTGGTAGAAAAACTCGACGTCCCAATTCGAATTAGTGGCGCGCTGGAATCAAGCGTTGGATTAAGCGCTTCACTTGCAGCGGCACACGCACTAGTGCCAAATGAAGTTGCAGGGCTGGGTACAGGAATGCTTTTTGCAATGGACACGACGAC
>JBDNFV010000118.1:0-7181 GCA_041689635.1 Candidatus Nanopelagicales bacterium
AAAAGTACCCACAATCAGGTGTACTGGACGAACGCCAATTGGTGGGGGGTAGGCCCGGGGGCTCACAGCCATGTCAATGGTCGGCGTTGGGTAAACCACAAGCACCCGGCAACGTATGCGAAAGCCTTGGAAAGCGGCGTTGTTTTGCACGGTGACATCGAGGAGTTAACCCCGGCGCAGATCCATGTGGAAAAGGTCATGCTGGCCTTGCGTACGAGAGCAGGGCTTCGCGTTGATGAACTCGATGCCGAGGAGCGTGGGCGCGCGCAGGGATTCGCTGCGCTCGGGATTATCGACCCGGTGGACTTCGGCAACGGCGTGGTGCGGGTCACAGATTCCCAGCGTTTGTTCGCCGATCGGGTAATTCGCGATCTCCTAGGCTGACGAATCCACCGATCGGGCGTAGACTGGCACTCTTCTTGCCAGAGTGCTAAGCGCCGAAGCGGGCCGGCCGGATGTGCGTGAAATATCGAAATATCGAAATATTGAATCGTCGGAGGTGCACATGTTGGAGGAACGAAGGCTGGCCGTGCTTCAAGCCATTGTGTCCGACTATGTCGCAACCCATGAACCGGTCGGTTCAAAGGCGCTGGTGGATCGGCATCAACTCGGCGTGTCCCCGGCCACGATTCGTAATGACATGGCGGCGTTGGAAGAAGAGGGCTACATCACGGCCCCGCACACCTCCGCCGGTCGCATTCCCACCGATCTTGGTTACCGCATGTTCGTTGACCAGATTGCTCAAGTGAAACCGTTGAGTGCGGCAGAGCGCAGGGGAATCGATCGCTTCCTCTCGGACGCGGTTGATTTAGACGACATTATGACCCGAACCGTGCGGTTGCTTGCTCAACTGACCAAACAGGTGGCGGTGGTTCAGTACCCCTCCCTCTCGCGAAGCCACGTACGTCGGATCGAATTAATCCCGCTCAATGAACACCGACTCATGATCATGTTGATCGCGGACAGTGGCCGGGTTGAGCAACGTATCGTGGAATGCTCGGTGTCTATTGACGAAATTGTGTTGGCCGACCTTCGAGCCCGGTTGTCGGTAGCGATAGCCGATCAACCGTTCTCATCGGTTCCGCGACAGGTTGAAAATATTGAAGCGTCCTTCACCACGGACAACCGCCCGCTAGTGAGCGCGGTAATCGCCGCAATCTTGGAAACGGTAACCGCGAAACTCGACGAGCGGGTTGTGTTGGGTGGCGCATCTAACTTGGCTCGTTACAACGAAGATTTCCCGATGACCATCCAACCGGTACTGGAAGCACTCGAAGAACAGGTGGTCCTGCTTCGACTGTTGGGAGAAGTAGGCACCGAAACGAAACTATCCGTGCGAATTGGCCACGAAAACGAAGTGGAGGGTCTGAGTTCAACGTCCATCGTGAGTTCGCACTACGCGAAGGAAAGTATCCCGGTCGCATCCTTGGGAGTTATTGGGCCAACGAACATGGATTACGCCAACTCCATGAGCACGGTGCAAGCAGTAGCCCAGTATGTGAGCCGATTTCTGTCCGACAACTAACGTAAGTGAGTTAAATGAGTACCGCTGCGACCGATTACTACGAACTTCTTGATGTGAGCCGGACGGCCACCCCCGAGGAGATTAAGAAGGCTTATCGCCGTTTGGCGCGTGAGCTTCATCCTGATGTTAATCCTGATCTGGAACACCAGGAGAAATTTAAGATGGTGACCGCCGCCTATGAAGTACTCAGTGACCCGGAAAAGCGTCAAATGTATGACCTTGGTGGGGATCCGCTCAGTAATCGTGGCGGCGGGGGTTTCTCGGGCGGGTTCGACTTCAGCGACGTCATGGGAGCATTTTTTGGTGGCCGTGGCCAAAGCCGTGGACCACGTGGCCGTGCTCGTCGTGGTCAAGACGCGCTGATCAGCATCACGATTGATTTACCGGCAGCGGTTTTCGGCGAGGAAAAAGAAATCGCCGTGGACACCGCAATCGCCTGTGAAAAGTGCACCGGATCGGGGATGTCCGCAGGCACCGGGGCGGTCACCTGCATTATGTGTAAGGGCCGCGGTGAACTTCAATCTGTTCAGCAAAGTTTCCTCGGTCAAGTCATGACCTCGCGCCCGTGCCCTGCTTGCCAAGGTCACGGCACCACCATCCCGCACCCCTGCATTGAGTGCTCCGGACAGGGCCGAGTCCGTCACCGCCGAAATCTCACGATTGCTATCCCGGCGGGTGTTGACACGGGAACTCGAATTCAGTTACAGAGTCAAGGTGAGGCCGGTCCCAACGGTGGACCAGCCGGTGACCTCTACATTGAGATCGTTGTTCGCGGCCACGAACTCTTTGAACGACAAGGTGATCAACTGCACTGTGTCATCACCATCCCGATGACTTCGGCCGCATTGGGCACGTCCATAAACATTGAAACTCTCGATGGACCCGAAGACATTGCTGTTGCTGCCGGAACGCAATCCGGTGCGGTTGTTACCGTGAAAAGTAAGGGAGCATCCCGACTTCGAAGCAACACTCGAGGTGACTTATTTGTACACGTTAATGTCGAAACTCCAAGTAGACTCTCGAGTGAACAGCAAGACCTGTTACAGCAATTGGCACGATTGCGTGATGAAAAACCCAATTCGGTAGTAACCCGGTCCGACGCAACCGGCGTCTTCTCCCGACTCAAAGAGGCGTTCACCAACAAGTGAGTGCATCTGTCTTTCTCATTGAACCCGAGCTCGCTCGTGATGTGGGGATTGGTTCGGTACTCGTTTTGCCGCAATCGGTTGCACACCACGCACAGGTTATGCGGATTGAACCGGGTGAAATCTGCGAACTCGTTGATGGCCGGGGCACGAGAATGAGTGGAACAGTGGCCCCTGATGGGCGCTTTGGTGTCGTGAGTGTGCACAAGGATTCATTACCCACCCTGCGGATTGATGTTGCCCAGGCATTGATTAAAGGTGACCGCTTGGAAAACTCGCTAGACATGTTGACCCAGGTTGGTGTTACCGGACTCATCCCGTGGAACGCAGATCACAGCGTGGTCAAATGGAACAGCGAGAAATCTGCAAAACAGTTAGTTAAATGGAAAAATGTCACCAGGGCTGCTACCGAGCAGTCCCGTAGATCTTGGGCCCCGGTGATTCACGAGCCAGCGACATCCAATGACCTGGCGAAAAAATTGATGGACTACGACCACGTGGTGGTGTTAGACGAGTCGGGGGGAACCGACGCTTCTGGCATTTCCGGGGGATCCGTGCTCCTTATCGTTGGACCAGAAGGCGGCGTAAGTGCGCGTGAGCGTCAATTATTTGCCGGTGCGGTGTCCTTGCGGTTGGGAACACACGTCTTTCGCTCAGAAACCGCCGGAGTCGTGGGTGTGTCCTATCTCTTTACCAGATCAGGGGAGTGGAATAGCCAAAGTGCTGACCCCGTGAAAGGATTAGGCAATGCCTGAATGCATCTTCTGTTCAATTGTCTCCGGAGAGATCCCGGCCGATATTGTGCTGCGCACCCCCGACGTTGTTGCTTTTGCAGACCTGCACCCGCAGGCGCCGACCCACATCTTGGTGGTTCCCACCGAGCACCACGAAAACGCAGCAATCCTGGCGCAGACCAACCCGGTTCAGGCAGCGGCGGTTCTGGCGGCAACCATGCAGGTGGCGACAGAAGCCGGGCTAAGCGACTACCGAACCGTGTTCAATACCGGAGCCGATGCCGGCCAAAGTGTTTTCCACGCGCACGCGCACGTCATGGGCGGTCGCATTTTAGCGTGGCCACCCGGATGACCAAGACAATAGTTGAAGTTCTTGCATCGCAACCCATGGTTGCCTTACTCGGCGTATCCGATGAGTACCTGCGACTCATTGAGGGTGCCTTCCCCGACGTTGATGTTTTGGTGCGGGGCAACCAAATAACCCTCGAAGGTGAGGACACGTCGGTTGACACCATTAATACGTTGCTTGAGGAAATGCTGGCCATGATTCGCAGCGGCCAAGGCCTCAACGCTGACTCGGTTCACCGCTCGATTTCACTGATGAAGTCGGGGACGCGACCAAGTGAATTAATGACCGCGAACATTCTCAGTAGTCGTGGAAAAACAATCAGGCCTAAGACGTTGAACCAAAAAAAATATGTGGAAGCGATTGACAACAACACAATTGTGTTCGGAATAGGTCCCGCTGGAACAGGCAAGACCTACCTCGCCATGGCCAAGGCTGTTGCAGCACTGCAGTCGAAACAGGTCTCCCGAATTGTGTTAACCCGTCCTGCGGTGGAAGCTGGCGAAAAACTGGGCTTCTTGCCGGGAACGTTGTCCGAAAAAATTGATCCGTATTTGCGCCCGCTCTATGACGCGTTGCACGACATGATTGACCCAGATTCGATTCCACGGCTGATCACCAGTGGAACAATTGAAGTTGCTCCGCTGGCTTACATGCGTGGTCGAACACTCAATGACGCGTTCATCATTTTGGATGAAGCACAAAACACCTCGGCCGCTCAGATGAAGATGTTCCTGACCCGATTGGGTTTTGGCTCAACAATGGTCGTCACCGGGGACGTCACCCAGGTCGACCTGCCCTCAGGGACCACGAGCGGGTTGCGCGTGGTGTCGGAGATTCTTGAAAACGTCGAAGACGTTGAATTCTGCCGACTGACCGCGAGTGATGTTGTCCGCCACCGGCTCGTGGGCGAGATCGTTGCCGCTTACGAGCGCTACGACGAGGTACAAATGAATAAATCTGCAGGAGTTCGATTAACTTCATGATCTCGCAAGCATGATGTCTGATCCCATTGAGATTGATAATGAAACCGCAGCACTCATCGACGTGTCGGCCATCGGTGAGTTGGCAAAGCACCACCTTGAATACTTGCGGATCCACCCGGAAGCCCGGATGAGCGTCACCTTTATTGACACGGAGCGAATGACCACTCTGCATGAGGACTGGATGCAGGAGCCGGGCGCCACCGACGTCTTATCCTTTCCGATCGACGAAATAACAATGCCGCTAAAAGGCCTAGAAGATGCGGAAGATACCGTCAGTAAAAATGGTTTTCTGGGTGACATTGTCATTTGCCCAGATTTCTTGCCAGCCCAAATGATTGAATTCGGGCGAAGTTTGCAGCAGGAATGTGAATACTTAGTGACCCACGGTATTTTACATTTACTCGGGCTAGATCATCAAGAGGAAGAGGAGCATCGGCACATGTTCACCCTCACCGACACCCTTCTCAGTGATTGGCACGATCAGTGATCATCATTATCGTCGTCTCCATCATTCTGGTGGTTTTAGCGGGGCTCCTGATCAGTGCGGAAACCGCGATCACCCGTATCTCACGTTCGCGCGTTGAAGACTTAGAACACAGCAAGGCATCCACTCGGCTGCTCATTGTCATTGATGACCGCCCACGCTATGTCAACGTACTTCTCTTCGTATCAACGATCGCCAGCATCACGGCCTTCGTACTCGTGGGTTTTCATGGAGTTAATTGGTTGGCTGCCGAAAGTGACATGCCGGTGGCAGCCGCTTTCGCAATCGTCGCCGCCATTTTAATTGTGGTTTCCTACATCGGGTTGGGCGTCGCCCCCCGAACCCTTGGCCGGATTCATTCGGAAAAGATCGCGCTCGCAAGTGCGGGGCCGGCTCGATTCTTGGCCGCGATCCTTGGCCCGATCGCAACATTATTGATTCATGTGGGAAACGCCCTTACGCCAGGTAAGGGATTTCGCCAAGGACCATTTGATTCCCAAGCCGAGTTGCGGGATCTGGTTGACCTGGCCACCCATGACTCACTGATCGAAGACGATGAACGCGCCATGATTCACTCGGTATTCGAACTGAGTGACACATTTGCCCGTGAGGTAATGGTTCCTCGCACCGAAATGGTTTTCATTGAACGCGATAAGTCTCTGCGTCAAGCCTTGTCACTGGGACTGCGCTCGTGGTTCTCACGAATCCCGGTCATCGGGGAGAACGCCGACGACATTGTCGGAGTGATTTACCTCAAGGACATCGTTAAACGAGTTTTTGAATACCGCGATGCCGAACACGCTGAAAAAGTTGAAGACCTGATGCGCGCCCCCTATTTTGTTCCCGACAGTAAACAGGCCGACGATCTATTGCGAGATATGCAGGCGGCCCGGGTCCATATGGCGATTGTTGTTGACGAGTACGGTGGCACAGCAGGAATTGTCACGATTGAGGACATCCTCGAAGAAATCGTGGGAGAGATCGCTGACGAATACGACACGGCGGCTCCTGAAGTCGAAGTTCTGGACGAGGGCGGATTCCGGGTGATGGCTCGGATGAATATTGGGGATTTAGCCGAGTTGATTGATATCGACATTGATTCCGAGGAAGAGGGGGTCGATTCGGTTCTGGGCCTGATGGCCAAAAAACTCGGTAGGGTCCCGATAGCGGAATCGCATATTCACATTCAAGGCTGGGAGTTAGTTGCCGAAGTGGGAAGCGGTCGCAGGAATCGGATCGGTTTTGTTCGCGTCATGCCAGGTGACCCAATGGCACATCCAGTGAACGCGGCAGACACAACCCATGACGCAGACTAGTTCGCGCGCTGGAGTTCTCTCCGTGCTCGGAGCGGCTGTTCTCTTTGGAACGTCTGGCACCGCGAGTTCACTGTTCATCCCCGACGCAAGTTCGGCTTCGATTGCGGCCTGGCGACTCATCATTGGAGCGATCGGACTCGTGGTTCTGACTCGGGGATGGGCATTTTTGCACCTCTACCGATCCCCGCTCATTTATCTGATGGGGCTTGGCGTCGCCGCGTTTCAATTCTTTTTCTTCCTCAGCGTGTCTTTGACCGGGGTGGCGGTGGGCACCCTGGTCACCATCTCGGCTGCTCCTTGGTGTGCCGGCCTCCTCGCGTGGGCGTGGAATCGAGTCCGGCCCACTCGAGTGTGGTGGGTTGCCACCGCAATCGGAGTGGTGGGTCTTGCCCTCCTTGTTGGGAGACCACCAGAAGGTGGTCTTGCCGTGGGTGGGATCACCGCTGGTGTGGCTGCCGCGGTGAGTTACGCGGTTTTTACCAATATCGGCACCCGACTCACCAGTGAGGGCGCGGGGTCCACGCCGGTGCTGGCCGCGGCTTTCGCGCTCAGTGCGATCTTTCTGCTGCCATTTGCCCTCACCTCTGGCGCTTGGATTTTGACCGGAAGCGGGATCACCGCGGCGCTCTGGCTGGGGTTGGTGGT
>JBDNFV010000119.1:0-1760 GCA_041689635.1 Candidatus Nanopelagicales bacterium
GCGCCCCACGCTCGAGTGACCGCGTCCGGGAAAGGCTGGGCGACATTGTCGAAAATGAAAGTCGGCAGTGCCGAAATTGGGTCAATAAACGGATTCATAATCGTTTGGTCACTTTTGAGAGCCGTCAGCAGAAGGGGCGCGGTTTCCCCAACCACTCGAGCGACTCCGAGCAGGACCGCGGTAATGATCCCGGTACGGGCTGCTGGGATCACAACGTTGAGGACAACGCGAGCACGCGTCGAGCCTAAAGCTAACGCACCGGTTCGTAAGTCCTCCGGGACCAGCCTCAATACCTCTTCTGCAGTCCGGGCAACCGTCGGCAGCATCAAAATTGCGTAAGCGATCGCCCCGGCCATTGCACTCGTGTTGAGAACACCCGTGAGGATGAAGACGGTGAGGACAAAGAGGCCGGCAACCACCGAGGGCACTCCGCTCATTGCCTGAATAAAGAAGCGGACATAAGGAACGGCTCGTCCGCGTACTTCAGTGACGTAGACCGCCGTTGCGATACCGAATGGCACGGAAATAATCGTTGCAATTCCAACAATGAGGAATGTCCCGAGGATCGCGTGACCAATTCCACCGTATTCCAAAGGCGTACTCGGGCTGATGTAAATGCCGTTTTGAAAAATAAATGAAGGTCGAAATGCAGCAATTCCTCGGACCAGGATCGTGAGAAGCATTGATCCCAGAATCACAGCGCTGAGCGTTGTCGCTCCTAAGGCAAAAACAATGATCGATGAGTCGGCTACGCCATGTTTACCTTTTGCTGAGTAACCTGCCACACCTGCACCGATGAGTTGCAGCGGCAAATAAAAGACGATGAGAAGCACCGCGGCTGGGAGTTCCGTTGCCATAAACAATCCACCCAGAATTGCAAGTGGAACAACTGACCCCAGAAATGCTGCCCACCAAAATGATGCTGGTCGACTGCTCCATGGCCGTCGTGGCGCAAGATCTTCCACACGAATCGGCGGTGACTCGGCCAAGAGCGTTGTCATGACGTTAACCGATCTGTGCGAGCGACGATCAGATTAGCAATCGCGTTTACCACGAGGGTCATCAAGAAAAGAAAGAAGCCTGATGCAAGTAAGACGTCTACTTCAAACTCACTGTTCGTTTCACCAAATTTAGACACGATGAGCGTCGCAACCGAACCACCGCCGGACTCAATAATTTGGTAGAAGTTTATGTCGAAGACGAGTTTCAAAACGAAGAAGACGGCAACGGTCTCCCCAAGGGCCCGACCCAATCCCAACATGATTCCGCCAACAATTCCACCACGGCCAAAAGGCAATGCCACGTATCGCAGCATCGTGAACATGGAGCAACCCAAAGACTCAGCCGCGTTGATCAACTCGGGAGGGGTTCGCTTCAAAACCTCTGCCGTTATCGAGGTAACAATGGGCACCATCATGATCGCTAAAACGACTCCGCCAAGAAATGGTGTTCCCGTGAAGTTACCCGACTCGTTGCCAAACAGGGGAATCCAGCCTAAGTACTGATTGAGGAGTGACTGCCACTCTTGGGCGGGTGGCACCAGAACGTAAAAGGCCCACAAGCCAATGATCACCGAGGGGATTGCCGCCATCAGGTCCACCAGGTTGGTCAGGATCTTTGACACTCGAGGTGGCGCCATGAAAACCATAAAAACTGCAAGAAATAAACTGACGGGAACCGAGATAACCAAGGCGATCACTGCCAGCAGTAATGAGCCGTACAGCATTCCGGCGATTCCGAATTCCGGCGGTACTCCCAGC
>JBDNFV010000120.1:0-3132 GCA_041689635.1 Candidatus Nanopelagicales bacterium
GCTTAAAGGGCAACATTTGAGCCATAATGGAATGCATAGCCTCGGCTGTTTGTCGTTTCCCATTAAGCATTTTGAATTCGTCACCGTCGGGCGCGTGAGGCTGTAAATAGAGCAACATATTTTCGTAGCCGTTGTCACCGGTGAGAACGATTCCGTTCTTACTGGCGCGGAGGGCAGTTTTACGCCCGTTCCATGAAAAGAGATGAACACGTGTCGTGCTGAACATAACACGTTCATTAAAGAGTGCGAGAGAAACCGGCCTTATTTGCACAGGACCGTCACTCAGGGTTAAGGCTGGTTAACCCTTCGACTCTTCGTCCGTTGGGATTGGTGACCTGTTTTAAAAACGTGTTCGCTGAATCCAGATCCTGCAATGTGAACTGCAAGGCTTTTGTTTTATTGATCCCGATTTCCGACCCGACCTGTGGGCATCTGAATTACTAATTCTCGTTTTTTTGGACAACCCTTGAGTCATAGAATCACTATTTTTTATAAAGGAACGGACAGCGAACTCGTCTGGACTCCGTGTTTTTAAAGGGATAGGTTCGAGGCGTAACCACATCGGAGACAGCGGGGAGGCGGTACTGGGGTTTTTGCAACTTCAGCGCTCGTCGTCTGCTATTAGTTAAGGAGCACAGGAAATCATGAGTCAAATTCAGGAATCCGTCGACATCGACGTCCCAGTGTCTGTCGCCTACAATCAGTGGACTCAGTTTGAGTCATTCCCGCAGTTCATGGACGGTGTCGAGTCAATTGTCCAGATCGACGACACGCACAACCACTGGGTAACCAACGTTGCCGGAGTTGAACGCGAATTCGACACCGAGATCACCGAGCAGCACCCAGACGAGCGGATCGCTTGGCACAGTGTCGGGGGGGATGTCACCCACGCCGGCGTAGTCACCTTCCATCGTTTGTCCGATGATCAAAGTCGCGTCACGATTCAGATTGACTGGGAACCGAACGGACTTTTGGAAAATGTCGGCGCAGCAGTCGATGCTGACGACAGAAAAGTACGTGCCGACACGAAGAAGTTCAAAGAGTTCATCGAAAACGGCGGGGGTCAAGGAGCCGGATGGCGCGGCGACATTCAAGCACCATCGTGACCACGACCGCACCAATTTTTGGGACGAAGGCTTCGGCGTCAATGAATCAGCTTCTCGAACGCTTTTGATCTAGAGGACTGCATCGTTTCTCCCAAGCGATGCAACGCCGCCTGAGGGAAAGCTCAGTTAGCCGGCAGCCAGCGTGCACAATTGTCGCGGTGATGGCACGCGAACACGATTCTGAATTCGACGGACGCCAGGGCGGGATCCGAGGCGGCAAGTTGCCTTCGGATTGGATATCAGATGGGCGAACTTGACAGTCGAAAAAGAATGACTATTAGACATCAATCGTTTCAGTTAATAGGTGTGGCGGTAAAAATCACCGTTCCAGAAACAAAGGAGCGCTATGCAGATTTCACCAAACGCGATAACGAGCATCGCCCTCGACTCGACGCGCTGACCTTGGGCGCTCCTGTTTAAACGACAGTATTTATGCAACGGAGCATTAGAAGCTGCAAGGAGACAGCGGAATTAAACGTGGGTGGCGTTCGACGGCCCATTCGCTTACCCCTGGGCGTTCGTAACTGCGGCCGGCCTCGGGGAGAAAGGGCAAAAGTTGTGAAGAAGCAATTTTCGCTTCTGGTGGCCGTCCGCCGCTGTGGACTTGGTTCAACAAATTGTGACAAGGTGGTGTCGTGAAGTCTGATATCAACTTTTACTTTGACCCGGTCTGCCCATTTGCCTGGATGACGAGTAAGTGGGTGCGACAGGTGCAAGCCCAACGCGAGTACACGGTCGATTGGCGTTTCATTTCATTGAGATTCCTCAACGCTAACGTGGACTACGACGCGCATTTCCCGCCCGATTACGAGGTCGGACATACCGCTGGGCTCCGACTCCTGCGGGTAGCGGCTCGAACCCGTGCAGAACATGGCCGTGATTCGATTGCCATGTTGTATGCGGCGTTAGGCGCTCATATCTTTGACACTGGCCCAGTTCCTGGAGACAAACTCACTAAAGGCGAAGTTCGGGAGCGTCGCGCTACGCGAGGGTTCGTTGAACCGATTCTGGCCGAAGCTGGACTGCCCTTGTCACTTGCTGAGGCACTCGAGGACAGTTCCTGGGATGCCGAAATCTCGCAAGAGACTCACGAAGCACTCGCGTTGACGGGAAAAGACGTCGGCACGCCGATTATTCATTTTGAGCCACCCGCCGGTGTGGCTTTCTTCGGTCCGGTAATCAGTCGACTGCCGCAGGAGGACTCCGCTGTTGAACTGTGGGATCACGTGGTCGGGTTGGCCCGTTTCCCAGGTTTTGCCGAACTCAAGCGAAGCCTGCGTGAACAACCACAACTCGCCGCATACGGCCTCGACGCTGATTCCGTCGGTCAACAGGAGCAATGGTTCGGTGGCAGCCGTCGGGAAAAGAAGTGATGAGTATCTACCACCACCAAGAGTCGATCACGGTGAATACGACACCTGAGACGCTGTACAACCTTGTCTCGGACGTCACCCGTACCGGTGAGTGGAGTCCAGTCTGTGCGTCATGCTGGTGGGAGGACAAGGCTACCGCCGGTCTCGTCGGCAGTTGGTTCACTGGGCGTAATGAGTCACCGGAACGAACGTGGGAAACCCGGTCGCAGGTGGTTGCCGCCGAGCATGGCCACGAGTTCGCTTGGGTGGTGGGCGGTAAATATGTCCGATGGGGTTACGCCCTTGCCGCCGCAGATAGCGGAACGGTTCTGACCGAGTCGTGGGATTTCCTGCCCGAGGGAATTTCAATGTTTGAAGAGAAGTACGGGACCGACGCAGCCGCCCAGATCGCAGATCGCACCCGACAGGCACTTGACGGAATCCCAATAACGCTCGCCGCGATCAAACGAATTGCCGAGTCCATTTAAACAACTGCGCAAACCCAGCTTTGATCGGAGTCATTTATGCGTGCATACGAATCCGATCACGGTGGTGGATCCTAAATCCGAGCGATGCGCACAGTGAGACTGCGGGGGAGTTGCCGGAGTCAACTTGGGTCGTGAGCTTGCTGCAGTTCCGCGCTAGGGCTGTGTCCGCTAGGGCAGACATGATCA
>JBDNFV010000121.1:0-14828 GCA_041689635.1 Candidatus Nanopelagicales bacterium
ACGGTGACACCGTCGGCGACTTCCCGGTCGAGGACCTGGCGGCAGTCGCCATTGGGCACGGGAAGTTTTGCGCCATCACGATCACGGATTTCCAAAATAGGAACTGGGTCACAATACCGACCGTGGGCCGCAAATGTTGCATAGGCATTTGCGAGGGCGAGTGGCGCAATCTCCATTGTTCCCAGAGTGAATGACGGCACACGCAACAGTGGTTCACCATTACCGAGGGTCACTCCGAGTGATTCGGCTATGTCTGCCGGCCGACAAATTCCGGTGCGTTCTTGAATTGCCATGAAGTAGGTATTGGTTGAATAGGCCGTTGCCAGCGCCATATTAAGAGTGCCCGAGGTGGTCGAGTTGCGCACCGTTACCGGTTCGTAAATCGCCCCCGTGTCACAGTTTCTAAAGTCGGTAAATGTGTTGGGACTTGGAGCACTGATGTATTCATTCGGTGAGATTCCCGCCTCAAGTGCTGCGGCGAGGGTAAAGATTTTAAATGTTGAGCCGGCCTGCATGCCAATAGTTCCACCCATATCTTGTGGGGCGTTGTAGTTGTAGGTTGTTTTCCCTTTTCCGCTCGTTCCCCATTCGCGGTTCTGAGTCATGGCAATTATTTGTCCGGTACCAGGTTGGACCATAGAGATCGCGGCGGCCTTGCCACTTGAGTCATTGATGGGAATTGTCGAGTTGACGACCTCGGTCACCGCTTTTTGTACGGTTGGATCAAGTGAGGTAGTGATGGTGTAACCACCACGGCGAAGGAATGCTTCGCGCTCTTCGGGTGTTTCGCCGAAAATATTGTTGGCACGGATTGATTGTAAAACATAATCGCAGAAAAATGGCGCGTAACTTGAGGTGCAGCCATTGGCCACCTGGGTTGGGTTAAGCAGATCCTGCATCGGAATTTTTTGAGCACGCTCTGAGTCGGCCGGTGAAATGTAGCCAAGGGATGCCATCCGGCCGAGAACAACGTTGCGACGTTCAGTTGAAAGCCTAGGATTACGGATCGGGTCGTAGGAAGTGGGACGCTGAACAATTCCCGCCAAGGTTGCGGACTCGGCGAGGGTGAGGTTTGCGGCCGGCTTTGAAAAGTACCGCCGCGATGCCGCCTCGATCCCGTAGGCACCCGATCCGAAGTAGGCAATGTTGAGATAGCGGGAGAGGATCTCGCCCTTGGTAAATCGTTTCTCGAGGGCCAGGGCCAACCGAACCTCTTTGATTTTGCGGGCCGAACTATTTCCTCGCGCGGCGTCGAGTTCCTCAGCGCTGGTTGCTGAATTGACCAGAACATTCTTGACATATTGCATGGTTAAAGTGGAAGCACCCTCCGAGATTTCACCGGAACTAGCATTGGATGCCGCAGCCCGGACAATTCCACGGAAGTCGACACCATTGTGTTCCAAGAAGCGGGCATCCTCCACGGCAATCGTCGCTTGGCGCATGATCGGGGAAATGCTCTCGAGTGGGACTTCAATTCGATTTTGGTAGTAGAGGGTGGCCAAAACCGAGCCGTCGGAGGCAAGAATCACACTTCGCTCGGGTAGTGGTGGTGTATTCAACTCGTCTGGGAGTGACTCGAAATCCCGGACAACGTCGCGAGTAAGTACACCCAAGCTGCCAGCGAACGGGATGAAGATCAGACCAACGAGACCACCCGCGAGGACGGAAATCCCCAGCATCGCACCCAAGGTGGCCGCAACCGCGCCAGCCGTGCGTCTTTTCCGGTATTGATCCATCAGAAACTAAGGGTAAGTCTCCTGTTCCCGATTTCCAAACGCATCCCTTCCTCGTGGATCCGACTCTGGAAGGTCGGGGGAAGGATGAAAGTGAACTTGAGGAAAACTTTGTGACAATTTTCTCAAAACGAAAAACTATTGACACTGTGTGGTGGGCGGAGCATAGTTCGCATCGTAAGGCAGTCAGGGGCAAATATGTCTTGGGGCTTTGCTTCGGGGGCAACTAAATGAGGAGATTGCGCACATATGTCGATTGCAACCGCATGGGCCGTAAATGCAGCGTGTCGTAACACTGACCCGGACACTCTTTTTGTTCAAGGAGCAGCCCAGAATCGAGTAAAAGCGATCTGTCTCGGTTGCGAGGTTCGCACCGAATGCCTCTCCGACGCATTGGACAACCGGGTTGAATTTGGTGTGTGGGGTGGCATGACCGAGCGGGAGCGCCGGGCACTGTTAAGGCGCCGACCCAATGTCAGTTCTTGGAAATCACTCCTGATGAGCGCTCAGAACGAATACGAGCGCCAGTCGTTTCTCAGCGCAACCGATCGCGCTTCGTAACTACCACGTTATTTTTTGGTTCGCCAAGGCGGCGCCGATTTCGCGCAGGCCGGCTAAATCGTGGACATCGTGCGGCATGATGGGAACAGGTTGAACAGAAACGGTTGGATGCGCGGCCGTGAAACGCACCGCCAGGTGCTTTTGTCGTTGCTTGATCTCCATCCGCTCGGCGTGTAGTTCCAGCAGCGCCGCCGTCAATGGCCCCGACCCTTCAGCGGTGAGTTTCTGGGCCGCGGCGAGGACCTGGTCGTGGGTCAAACCAGTCTCTGGCACTTCCTGCACTCGGTTCAGAATCAGCCCACCCAGAGGCATGCAATCTTGATTGAGTCGCTCAACGAAAAAAGCAGCCTCGCGCAGGGCATCTCGCTCAGCCGTTGCCACGACAATAAATTCGGTCCCCGAATCCTTGAGTAATGCATAGGTTGCATCAGCCCGTTCGCGGAAGCCGCCAAACGTTGTATCAATGTCGGCAACAAAGTTCCCCACGTCAGCGAGCACTTGAGCACCCAGGAGTTTACTCAAAACGTTGGTGAAGATCCCAAAACCGAGGGCTGCAAGCCGGCCAATTCCACGGCCGGCACCCCTGGCGGGTGCGGTAATGATTCGAATCAGTCGTCCGTCAAGAAATGACCCGAGGCGAGCGGGTGCGTCAAGGAAGTCGAGTGCATTACGACTTGGGGGTGTGTCAACAATGATTAAGTCCCACTGCGATGCGTCAGCCCGCAATTGCCCAAGTTTTTCCATTGCCATGTATTCCTGGGTTCCAGCGAATGACGACGAAAGCACTTGGTAAAAGGGGTTACTGAGGATTTTCTGTGCTCGTTCAGGGTCGCTGTGCGATTCGACGACTTCGTCGAATGTGCGTTTCATGTCGAGCATCATGGCGCTCAATGAACCATTGGAAATCCCAGCGACCGGCCGCGGGGTGTTATCAAGTTCGGTAAGTCCCATGGCTTGCGCGAGTCTGCGGGCGGGGTCGATGGTGAGTACACACACATTGCGCCCTAGCTCAGCCGCGCGGACTCCCAGTGCCGCTGCCGTCGTTGTTTTACCAACTCCACCTGATCCGGTGCACACAATTATGTGTTTGTCAGGATTGGTGAGAATCGCATCAATGTCCAATGTCATGTTAACGCGCCCCGCCAATATCTGAATCGGACATGATGGCGGCAAGTTCGTACAGGCCCCCCAGGTCAATCCCACCCGGCAACAACGGCAAGACAAAGATGGGAAGCCCCCGCTCGGTTAAACGTTCCAGTTCCGTTACTTCCAAGTCAACCCGCTCGGCGTGATCACTCGCTTCCGTGAGCAGCGCGTCAACCAGTTGAGCCGTGGGAGTTAGCCCCGATTGTGAAATGTCACTTTCAATTTCTGTCTTGGGCAGTTGACCGGCAATTGCCAGTTCGCGCTGTTGCGCGTTGAGTTGTGGTGGCCTGGTCATATTCACAAAAATTCCACCCAGCGGCAGACTTGCTCCTTCAAGTTCACGGGCACCGTCAAGGGTTTCCTGCACGGGCATTTCTTCAAGGAGTGTTACAAGGTGAATTGCGGTTTGTTTCGAGGCGATCACGTTCATGACCGAATCCGCGTGTGATTTGATCGGACCTACCTTGGCAAGGCCAGACACCTCACCATTTACGTTCAAAAACCGCGTGATGCGTCCGGTAGGAGGAGCATCGAGAATGACGTAATCGTATGCATTGGCCTGTTTCTTTTCCTTGCGCTTCACCACTTCACAGGCCTTGCCGGTGAGTAGCACGTCACGCAACCCTGGTGCGATTGTCGTTGCAAAATCCACCGCGCCCATTTTCCGTAAAGCCGAGCCGGCCCGACGCAGCTTGTAAAACATTTCCAGGTAGTCAAGGAGTGCGTCCTCGGCGTCAACGGCGAGTGCCCACACTTCACCACCACCGGGAGCCACGGCAATCTTGCGTTCTTCATAGGGCAGCGGGGGAGTATCAAAGAGCTGCGCGATTCCTTGCCGACCCTCAACTTCGATCAGGATGGTTCGATGCCCGTCCGTGGCCAGGGCGATGGCTAGCGCAGCGGCAACCGTCGTCTTCCCAGTTCCCCCCTTGCCGGTAACGACGTGAAGGGTTACTTCCGGCCAATAGCGCACACGTTCACTGTACCGACACTGCCCCCGTTACGCTCACTTCATGACAACTTGGGAATACGCCACCGTGCCGCTCTTGGTTCATGTAACCAAGCAAATCCTTGACACATGGGGCGAGGATGGCTGGGAACTCGTTCAGGTTGTGCCAGGCCCCAATCCCGACAACATGGTTGCATATCTCAAGCGACCGAAAGGTTAAGGGTACAAAGGTGTCTGCCGTCGAAGATCGTCTGGCCGAACTTGGTTTGACCGTGCCTGATGTGTCGACTCCGTTGGCCGCTTACGTTCCCGCCGTGGTGAGTGGCTCATACGTTTACACATCGGGTCAATTACCGATGGTAGCCGGGACATTACAAGCAACCGGTCGCCTTGGCGCCGAGATTGAGGTAGATGAAGGGGCCGTTCTTGCGCAACTGTGTGCGTTAAACGCGATAGCGGCCATCAAAAACGTCATCGGTGATCTGGACCGAGTGGTTCAGGTTGTTCGAGTCACCGGCTTTGTCGCATCTACTCCAGAATTCACTTCACAGCCTGCTGTGATCAACGGGGCCAGTAATTTATTGGGCACCGCTTTCGGTGGAGCACATTCACGCTCCGCCGTGGGTGTCGCGGCGCTGCCACTGGGAGCCCCTGTCGAAATTGACATGATCGTCGAATTTAAGTAGCACGTGGACCTGCTCCCACTGGCGGATCGCGTTACATCTGTCGCTGCCGGCGACGGGCGGTGGGTCATTCCGGTGGCGCAGCCGGCCTCAACCGTTGTTATCGCCCGACCGGCGGGTGCAGGTTTTGAAGTACTCCTCATGCAGCGCAGTGCCACAATGGCGTTCGCGCCAAAAATGGCTGTTTTCCCGGGGGGGCGGGTTGACCCGAGAGATCATGACTTCCCGGACCCCTTCCTGGCTTGCGCAATCCGGGAGGTGAATGAAGAAGTGGCGTTGGAACTAAGTGTGCTGGTGCCACTGGATCATTGGATCACCCCAGAAGTTGAACCAATGCGTTACGACGTGCATTTCTTCCTTGCCATCGTGGATGAAAATGTCGAGGGAAGTTTGGTCACAACGGAGGCGGACACCATGCTGTGGCTAACGCCGGCACATGCCCATGCCAGATCCCTAGACGGAACGCTTCCCATGCTTCGCCCAACACAGGTCGCCCTTGCCGAATTGAATCTGAGCGCGGATCTTGGGCAACTACTTCAATTTGCGAGCGCGCGAAATATTGCACCTCGGCTTCCCCGGCCGGTACTTGAATCCTCGGGTGAGATTCGTTGGGATTTGGTCAACGGCCACACGGGTGAATTAATTGCGACAGATGTGGGTAGAGCGAAACAGGAAACCACGGGAAGTCATGACTAGTCAGGGTTCTGCGCAAACATGGACCGGAGGTGTGATCGCCACTGACGTTCATTGTGTTGTGGCCCCGAACCCCTCCCCGTGGACGCTGGAAGGTACGAACACGTATCTCATCGGTGACGCGGGTGGCAGGCACGTCGTTGTCGACCCAGGACCGGCAAGCAGTGCACACTTGCAGCGCATTGCTCAATTGGCGCAGGGTCCAATCGCAGCAATTGTGTTAACCCACGCCCACATTGATCATTCCGAAGGTGCACCCGATTTATCAGCACTCGTTGGCGCGCCGGTTATTTCTAGTCGCGAAATTGCCGGACTTGATCTGGGTTCTGTCGAGTTGCGCATGCACCAGACCCCCGGGCACAGTTCCGACAGTGTGTGTATCACGGTGATTTCCCCGACCGGGACTTACCTTCTTAGTGGTGACACAATTTTGGGACGTGGCACAACACTGGTCGCCCACCCCGACGGTGTTTTACGTGAATACTTTGACTCACTACGCCTCCTGCGCGATCATTGCAATGATCAAGGAATCACCACGCTGTTACCAGGACACGGACCAATGTCGGGGTCACCCGTGGCACTCATTGATTTTTATGAAAAACACCGACGGGAACGACTTGAACAAATCCGAGCAACCATCCAGCAGGGCAACACAACAGTGGAGGCAATTACGAACGCGGTGTACGCGAATGTTGATCCACAGGTTCGAGGCGCCGCCGAATTAACGGTCGCGGCCCAGCTGTATTACTTGGAACATGAGGCATTGGGCTAACGGGCTCGCTTACCCAGTCTTTCCACGTCGAGAATCAGTACTTGGCGTGACTCTAAGGCGATCCAGCCGCGTTGAGCGAAATCTGCGAGTGCCTTGTTGACGGTCTCGCGAGAGGCACCGACAAGTTGCGCTAACTCTTCTTGGGTCATGTCATGGGTAACTTGGAGACCGGCCGGGGTCAGTGTTCCAAACTTTTCACCCAGTTCCATCAGTGCTTTTGCAACTCGACCGGGAACGTCACTGAACACGAGATCGGCCATATTTTCATTGGTGCGGCGGAGTCTGCGGGCAAGTGCTTGAAGTAGAGCGGCAGCAACCTCTGGGCGATCAGCCAGCCACGGCATGAGTTGCGAGTTACCTAAGCGAACCACGCGGGCTTCGGTGAGGGCTGTTGCCGACGCGGCACGAAGTCCTGGATCGAACAAACTCAATTCACCGAACATCTCACCCGGGCCGAGTACCGCCATCAAAGACTCGCGCCCATCAGCGGAGGCATGTCCAAGTTTGACTTTGCCTTCAAGGATAAGGTAAAGATGATCTCCCGGTTCGCCTTCATGAAAAAGCACCCCACCCTTGACCACCACCTGCTCGGTGAGCAATTTCATCAGCGCTGAAGCGCTATCAGCATCAAGGGATGCAAATAACGGAGATTGATGCAAGACCGAATCCATGTGCACCCCTTTCGCCGTAATTTGCTCCATGAAACACGCCCGGATTTATCTGCTGGAGGCACCTTATTGGATCCACCAGAGCCGCGCCGCAGGTCGGGGGGCGCGAAGTGGATTGTGGGGACTTAACCTAGGAGGGTGTGTGCAGCCCGAAACCCTCTCAGTGCTCCAGATCCGTCGGTGGTGAAAAACGCCCGGTGGATCTTGCGGGAACTGGCCACAACCTACCCCGATGCTGGACCTGAACTTGACTTTACCTCGCCCCTTGAACTTCTGGTTGCCACAATTTTGAGTGCTCAGTGCACAGATCGCCGGGTAAATGCGGTTACTCCAGCACTTTTCGCAAAGTACCCCGACGCCCAGGCTTACGCCGCGGCCGGCCATGAAGAAGTTGAAGAACTCATCCGACCTACCGGTTTCTATCGAAATAAGGCGACCACGATTATTGGAATGGGCGCCAAACTCACGAGTGACTTTGATGGTGAGGTACCCACAACGGTTGAGGAGCTGGTCACCCTGCCCGGTGTTGGTCGCAAGACCGCCTTCGTCGTGATGGGAAATGCCTTTGGTTTACCCGGCATCACGATCGACACTCATTTTGGTCGGTTGGCGCGTCGATTTGGCTGGACCATCCATACCGACCCGGTCAAAGTTGAGCGCGATATCGAGGGTATTTTCCCAGCAAAAGACTGGACCCACCTTTCACACCTTGTGCTTTGGCATGGGCGTCGCGTGTGCCATGCGCGCAAACCAGCATGCGGGGCCTGCGCTGTGGCCAAAAAATGTCCAGCATTTGGAGAGGGACCAACCGATTTTGCCGAAGCCGAGAAACTTGTCACTTCACAAGGCCGAGCATGATTTGGGGGCGAGGTCTGGCCGGTGCGGCGGCCGTCGTTGTTGCAGCCTTGTCACTGGGTGCTTGTGCGAGTTCGGAAACCGCGGGAGAGTTGGTAAATCAACCAAGTCCTGGAGTGATCGGCAGCGAGGCACGAGAAGACGGACTTGATCGATCAACGGAGTTAATTGTACTTATGCAAGATGTGAATTTGGATCCGTGTCCTACCCCGGTGCCACGTCCTGATCCTGCGATTCCGGGGTTACCCGACCAAATATTTGACTGTCTCGGTGATACTTCCACCGTGTCCTTGGCTCACGTCCGGGGGATGCCCATGGTGGTTAATGTCTGGGCGTCGTGGTGCCCCCCGTGCATTGAAGAATTACCCCTCCTGCAAAAAACTGCACTCGAACTTGACGGTGAAGTTGATTTTATGGGTATCAATATCGAAGATGACCCAATAAAGGCGCTCCAACTAATGCAAGATTTTGGCGTCACCTACCCGTCGGTGATTGACCCTTCTGGTGACACTCGGGCGCCACTGACAATCCCTGGACCGCCCGTCACCTACTTTGTAACGCCGGAAGGTGTTATCGCGGGTCGTTGGAATGGCGCAATACCCAATGAAGAAAAATTTTACGCTCTCTTGCAGCAGTACTTAGGAATCAAAAAATGAGTTGGCTGACCCAAGGGATGCTCATTCCCGAGTCGTTTCAATCACTGCCGCCCTGGTTACATCCGGTTGCGCACGCAGTAAACGGGCTGGGGGCGCAACACCTCACTCAATTCATTCCCACCGCGGGACAAGGAGTCCACTCAGCGGTACTCGTTCTCTTTGGAGATCACGAAGACGTTCTGATCATTGAACGAGCAACCGATTCCAGTTTGCATAGTGGCCAGCCCGCTTTCCCGGGCGGTCGGGTGGAAGCCAATGACCGATCGGCGGTGAGCGCGGCGCTACGTGAAGCGCACGAAGAAACTGGATTGGATCCGGAGGGGGTAACCCCATTTGCGCAGCTTCCCGACTTGTGGATTCCGGTGAGCAATTACGTGGTGTCACCGATTCTTGGGTGGTGGCATGAATCAAGCACGGTGAGCGCGCGTGACGCGCGGGAAGTTGCCAGCGTGCACCGGATCCCGATCGCTGATTTCGTGAATCCACAGAACCGGGTTCGGATTCAACACCCGTCGGGATACATGGGAGATGCCTTCGAAGTGAATAACCTGTTGGTGTGGGGTTTTACCGGCGGGTTGCTCTCAACCTTATTCGAGTTATCGGGTTGGAGTGTTCCTTGGGATCGAGACCGGATAGTGGCCGTATGAGAAGACGGCTCGCGTGAATACGGTTGACTGGATTTTGATCGGAGCGCTTGCAATATTTGCTTGGGCTGGTTGGCGGCAGGGGTTTGTCACGGGGGTATTGAGTTTCACCGGTTTTCTGGGCGGGGGTATTGCCGCACTGATGTGGCTGCCAAGCCTGATTAAATCATTCGTTACCGATCAAACGATCTCAATAATTGTTGTGGGAGTTGCGGTTCTGGCGAGCGCGATCCTGGGCCAGGCGTTGTTGTCAATTCTTGGACGTCGGTTACGTGAGAATCTGACTTGGCGACCGGTGAAGTTCGTGGATTCATTCGCCGGATCAGCACTTAACGTCTTGGCATTTGCACTCGTTGGCTGGGTCATAGCGAGTGTGCTTGTTTTTATGCCGAGCAATTCGATAGCAGGTCAGATTAGCCAGTCTCAGGTCCTGTCAACCCTCGATGCGATCGTCCCCAACCAAGCACGAACGTTGTTCAAAAATGTCAGCACACTCGTTGGCCAAACGGGAATCCCCCGAATTGTGACCGGCTTTGGTCAAGATCCATCGACGCAGGTTGCCGAGCCTGAAGCAGGGATTGCCCGTGAGGTATTACCGGTAATTGATACTTTCACCGTTCGACTTACCGGCGATGCGCCGAAGTGCAACCAGAGTGTTTCTGGGTCTGGCTTCTACTTTGCCCCCGGCAGGCTTCTGACGAACGCGCATGTAGTGGCAGGTGTTCAAGATGTGCAAGTTCGCCTTACCGGTTTGGCGAACTCGGTCCCCGGTCAAGTCATCTACTTTGACCCACAAAAAGACGTCGCTGTCATCGCGACCGAAGAACGTGGTAAGCGGGTAGCACTTTTTGCACGAGGCAAAGCAAAGGTTGGCGACAACGCAGCGGTGGCGGGTTACCCGGGAGGTGGAAACCTCACCGTTACTCCGGCCCGAGTCAGCGGAATTTTGATTGCCCGTGGTGAAAATATCTACGGTGATATTGGGGTTGAGCGGGCGGTCTACTCACTTCGATCCAAGGTAATACCGGGCAATAGCGGTGGACCTTTGGTCAACGTTAATGGCCTCGTCCTTGGGTTGGTATTCGGCTCTAACACCGAATCGGATATTGGTTATGCGCTGACGAATCGTGAATTACAAGACGCGGTTGACTTTGCGAACTCGTGGAAACAATCAGTTGGTGCCGCAGAAACAGGAAGTTGCCAATTGCGGGACTGAGCCAGAGCCTCATGCCTTATCGAGAGTGCGCATCGCTTGGGTACTCAAGGTGATAATGCTCCCCACGGCCACCAAAGCGGCAAGTATCGGGTAGATGATCGCAACCCCGACGCCATCAATTGCGAATCCGGTGACCAATAACACGATGGGCGGAAAGACGTAAAATAGTGAGAGTTGAATGGCAAAAACTCGTCCTTGTACGTCGGGTGGGACTCGATTCTGTACAAGTGAGTTGATCAACGGATTCATCGGTCCCCAAGCCAATCCCAGTACGAAGCCAAATAGAGCGAGAACGGGCAGCGGCGGGAGCAATGACATCGGAATCAAAGCGATGATTGTCCCAATCAAGACGATCCGAACGATGGACTTGAAGCTTAATCTCTTTGAGAGAGGACCAAAGGAGAAGGCCCCAATCACGCCGCCTCCGGCCATAGCCGAAATAACGATTCCCAAGCCCAAGGCATTGCCGGTTGACTCAAAATAGACGGGGAGAACCAAACTCTCGGTGGGAAGGTACACGCCCGCGAGGAAAATCATGGCGATGGTGATTGTTCGCAGATACCGATCACGCCAAAGGACCTTGAGACCCTCGGTTGCTTCGCGCCAAAAGTTTTGACCTGAACTACTATTTTTTTCTCGCGCCTCCTGCCCCGCGTCACCTACTCGTAATGCCAAGATGCACATGGCGGCGACGACAAATAGCGCCCCGGGAATCCAGAAAGAGTTTATCGCGCCGAAAGCAGCGATTGATAATGCTCCAAGGAGCGGGCCGATTGTCCAGCCGAGTGAAAAAAGCCCTTCATATGCGCCATTAAGTGCATCACGATCGGCTTTGGTAGCGGTCACCACGTCGGGAATAATTGACTTGCGTGCCGTATAACCTGCGGGATCAATCGTTGCACCTAACACGGCAAGGGCGAGAATCAGGCCAAAACTAAGGTCGGTGAACACGGCAATGAGGGGGAAGGCAATCACGGAAATTGCCGAGGCCAGATCAGCGATCACGCTTAGCCGCCGTCTTCCGAATCGGTCAACGGCGTATCCCACAAGTGGTGTCACCAGCAGGACGGGCAACGCAGAAAGCGCGGCGACTACTCCAGCGGCCGAGGCCAAACCAGTGTTGCTCAGGACCAGCCACGGAATCGTGACCATGACAATTCCATTTCCCGTTGATGACGCAACATTTGCACTCTGCAACAGAACAATCGGTCGGGACACATTTATGTTTAACCTCAATTAAATTTCCCCGGCTTCAAGCCCCTTGAGGACCCGTGACGCACGATCCCGGATCTCTTTGAGATCTTCACGCTGCGCTGCGGCAGCCACCGGGCGAGACATCCGATGGTTACTGGCAAAGTGATCACGATTACGGTCCAAGTAGTCCCAATAGAGGGTCGTGAAAGGACATGCATCTTCACCCGTGCGTTTTTTCGGGTCAAATGCGCAGTCACCGCAGTAGTTACTCATGCGCGAAATGTAGGCACCGCCCGCAATATATGGCTTCGTCATCATGGCGCCCCCATCAGCGTGCATGCCCATTCCGATCACATTAGGCACCATGACCCAATCTGCCGCGTCGATGAAATGGGTTCTCATCCAATCAAGTAGCTCCTGAGGGCTTACTCCCGCAAGCTGAGCCAAGTTGCTCAAGAGCATCAAACGTGGAATGTGGTGCACCCAAGCACGTTTGTGGACGTCGGTTATGACCGAACTCATGCAGTTCATTTTTGTCGCCTGCGGATCCATAAATAATGGCAAAAGCTTTCGGTTGCTCTCAAGGGAATTTTCATTTCGATATGAATCCGGGAAGTGCCAGTAGATCCTATTGATGTACTCGCGCCACCCAATGATTTGTCGGACGAATCCTTCAATTGATGACAGCGGGATGCCTCCCTGTTCGTACCTGCGCATTGCCGCGTGAACGACTTCGGCCGGATGTAAAAGTCCGACGTTGAGATAAGGACTCAACACTGAATGATTTACCGTCCACGAATCCGTTGGCATGGCATCTTCGTATGGTCCAAACCCGGCGAGGGCATTTTCGGTGAAGTGATCGAGTTGTTTCAGCGCGCCAGTTCGAGTGGTAGCCCACGTTCCACCAGGGGGTTCCCCCCAACTGTCGAACTCACCGAGCCGATCAATGACGCCTTGATCAATGTCATCGAGGGCAAAGTACAGCGGTTGCGGCCAAATGTGCGGGGCTTGTCCTTTCTTTGGGCGTGGAGGGGGTAGTCGGTTTTCCTGGTCCAGATTCCATTGGCCACCGACGGGCTCATTTCCGTCCATCAACACGTTGAGTCTTTTGCGCTGCCAGCGGTAAAAATATTCCATGGTCAAAGATTTGTAGCCACTTGCCCACTGTGAAAATTGATCCGAGGTTGTCAAAAAGTTGTCATTGGGAACGAGTTCGATGCCTAGTGAAGTGAGTACATCTGTCAGGGGACGTGAACTCGGTGTGGTGGACACAATCTCAGTACCGGGGTGGGTCAAGCGCAGGGACTTAATTCCATCCCGCATCGTTGTCGCGCGAATTGAGTGAACCTGAAATCCGCTTGCCGTGAGTTCCGACTTAACGTGCTCGGCAGCAGAAAGAATGAAAAAAAGTCTTTGGACGTGCCACTTCCTCGACGTGAGCATGTCGTTGCTTTCAATAAAAACAATGTGGTCCCGCTCGGGGGTTGCCGTTGCAAGGGCGCCGTGTGTGCGAGAAAGTTGATCAAATGTGACGAGGATGAGTCGTGTGGGCGTTTCTTGATGACTCATGGCTCAAGCATTGCGGAAAACAGGGCTTCTAGCGCAGCAGAATTAACCTCGGGCGCCGTCGACGTTGAGTCGGCGAGAGTTTCTCGGGCCCGCTCGGCCAATCGGGTGGCACCAACGTCATTTCCCCGGGCTCGGTGGGTTAAGGCAGCACCCATTTGGGCGCAGGCCCGCCACAGTTGCGCATCGGAAGAGGGTGCACAACGCCAACGCTGTTCGGCAACTTCATGCACGTGGAAAGGTAACCCCCGATCGAGGTAATTGGTGATCTCAGCCCACGCTTGTTCGCCGGAAATCACATCGCGCTCGGGGACCTGCGGAAAGGATTCGGTTTTAATTCGATGACCACGGAGTGGCCTACCAAGGTGGTCACGTTCCTGCATGTTGGCGCAACCATGGAAGGAGTAATTCGGCGAAAGCATATGGATTCTCCTCATGCGGGAAATGACCGGTCGGCATGATCTGGCGGGTGTAGGAACCGCTCACCATTGACTCATTCTCAACCAAGTCGTAAATGATCATCGGGTCATGTTCGCCGAGAATATCGAGGACTGGAGCACCGATCCTTTTTTCGACGGACTCTTGGAAACGTCGACCATCGGTTCGGTACAGCGAGCGAATTGCCCAACGGTGGAACTCAATTGCCGTGTGTGCTGTTGGCCAGTTTTGATAGGCGGCTTGAATGACTTCCCGCACCTCGGGAGTCACCCACGAAGGGTTGTACGAGTACCTCTCTAGGAAGTTTCCGATATTGACGCCACCGTTTTTTGTGTAGTAGCGCTCTGGAATAAATGGCAATTGAAGTCGAGCGAGATGCGACAAACCCAAACGTTGAGCGTTGTTACGCAGGAGTGAATGACGCAGCACCCGCGGATGTGCACCGGCCACACTGATCAGGGCCGTAACCGCATCAGGATGCTGCGCCGCCATGGTCCAGCCAATGACGGCTCCGACACCGTGACCGACCACCGTTGCTTTGACTTCGCCCAGTGAACGGATAACGCTTACGCAGTCGCGGGCCAGGGTGGTTGGGTCATACCCCTGGGGCGGGTGATCAGAGCCCCCGTAGCCACGAAGGTCCATGGCAATGACCCGGTAGCCAGCGGCTGCTAATGGTGCGATTAATTCCCGCCACGTCCACCAGAAACTTGGGAAGCCATGTAGGAGCAATACGGCGGGTCCAGTACCCATGTCAACACAGTGAAAGCGCGCACCATTGGCTGAAACATTGCGGTGGGTCCACGGACCTGCCGTCGCTATTGCTGCATCGGGGATCGTCACTGAAATGCGGGAGTCACTTGCCGAGGGCAGCGAGTGACTCGGAGGTTTTCTTCCATTCCGCACTCGCCAAAGAAGGAGCCTTGACCTTTTTGCTTTTTATCGCGACGAGGAGTCCAAGGATCCCCGCAACGAGGAAGAGCGCCGCGGCCACGATAAGGAACCCAGCCCAAACGGGGAGACCTAATGCCACCAAGGCGTAGGCGATTGCAAT
>JBDNFV010000122.1:0-1129 GCA_041689635.1 Candidatus Nanopelagicales bacterium
GACGTTTGCGCCGGCTACCGCTCCCGAAGTTGCGTAGCGGCCACCCGGGCGAGGTACGCGAAGCAGGCTCTCAAAGGGCGGCCCGCCGACCAGGTCAATGACAACGTCAATGGAGGACTCACCCGGCTGATCGACAAGGTCACCCGTCCGATCAACTGTCTCTGCGGCTCTGATTCGCTTAACGTGGTCGGCATGTGTGTCGGTCTTCCCGGCGACAACCGACGCTCCGCACCGACCTGCGCGCGCTGAAGCAGACCTTCTGCTGTGGAGTAGGAACATGGAAACGAGGCGAGTTCCGCGTCAGCGAGGGGACTGTCGACAACGAAGGCCTCACTGCCCCGGACGCACAGATACTCTGCGAATGCGCCATCAATTTCGGATCCAAGGGTGATCTCTTGCATCGTGCGCACCAGTACGCGTTCGCCAATGCGCGCTGGATCAATTGCGCTACCAACTCTCGTAATCTGCCCGCAGCAATCGGCGCCTTGGATACGAGGGAATTTCATGGGGTTCCCGGACCACGCCGCATCAGCTTCGCTACGACTCTGTCAATACCACCCGACCAATACCACCCGACACGCGTATTGATATCGGTGTTGTTGACGGCACTGGCACCCACCCGAATGAGGACTTCTTTACGCCCAGGTCGAGGAATATCGCGGATTTGCAATTGATCAATGTCTCCATGACTCAGAAGCACCATTGCCCGCATCACGTTGGCATTCCTCACGGCGGATCCTTTGGCTACGTAACACGTATCGGCCTCCAACATGCCAATGGTCGACCGTCAGTGTTGGGTGGATTGAGTCGGCCCGCTTGGTTCCTACAACTCCTACTCGCTTGAATGAGAAACAATCCGCGCGTGAAATGGCGCATCGCGTACGGTTGGCCTGTGCGTGTTTTCTCATCTCGTCCGCTTGTCATCGTGATCGCGGTTTTCGTGATCATCGGCTTTCTCGGTGCTGGAGCTGCCGCCTTTATTCCCGGCGGTGGTAGCGGCCCGACCCAGATCGACGCTGAAGCGATATGGGCGTCACAACCAGAGGACGTCAAGACGGAGGTGTGTACGGCCTTCCGAGTCAACCCGCGGGGATACCTGACACTGATGGAACAGACTTGGCTCGCCGAC
>JBDNFV010000123.1:0-1801 GCA_041689635.1 Candidatus Nanopelagicales bacterium
GAGGTCGAGATCGTGCGGAGCCACGCACCGAGAGGTCCACATTGCTGGGCCACGATTGGGCAATGTGGCAACGGTTGGTTTGCGCAGGGTTCAGGCTGCGATGACGGTTGCAGATGTGTAGTCGTCATCGTGAACCGTGAACCGTGAATCGTGAATCGTGAATCGTGAATCGTGCGAGCCCTCGCTACTCGGCGGCTTCGATCGGAAGGTTAACCCGCACGTTTTGGCGCCGATCGAGAATGAAGCCGACGACCGTGAGCGCGAGTGAGACGGCAACAACGCTGGTCACAATTTCGGCGACACTGTTATGGCGCCAGACCACGACAATGACGGTGAGGAGTATGAGGGCGCCCCACACCGCGAGCACCGCTCGACGATCTTGGGCGGCCAGTCGGGAGTACAGCAACACTTGAACCAGTGCGAAGGCCGACCCTTCGAGGGCGAATAGCCACGCTTCACCACCGAGGTCCTTGTATTGCGATCCACCAAGAATCCCGATGATCAGACCGCCGGCGAACACGCTTGCCAGAGTGATGACGACTCCAACCATCGCGGTGAGCCCGGTTGCGATGTAAAGCGCGCGGTGCGAACCGCCACCGCTCATTTTTGGGAACAGAACAATAATGATGGCGTTCGGTAAGAAGAATGCAATTTTTGCAAGGAGAACTCCGACCGAATATTCACCCGAAACGTCTTCGGTGAGAAATACCCGGGCGAGTAGAACATCAATATTTGTCAGGGTGAAAAGCACGATTAATGCGTGGGCTATGTGGCCGAATTCAATGCTGATGCCATCTTTGAGTTTCGGGCTAAACGTTTTAGGGGAAATCAATTGATACGCGATAGCGGCGCCGACCGCGCAGCCCACCAAAATTCCAACACCAACACCGATGACACTTTGTAGAACAACGACTCCAATGATTCCGCCAATCGCCCGGCTCGCTGAATTCGCAATGAAAGCTACCGAAAGCTTGATGTGTTCCTCGCGACCCTGGGCGATGCCCATGGCGGCCGAACCAATCACGACAAAGCCCAGTGAGGCGACGCCGGTAAATACTGCCACAATCGGTATCGAAAAAACCACGCTGACGGGCCAGGCAATAATCGCGGCGCCAAACCCAATCGCAATGGCAACCAGGGTTGAGAGCCGGATTGCTTGACCTTCGACGTCCTTGCGTTGGCTCGGGAGCGCGGTGGAAACCCGTCTCGCGGTGAGTGCTTGGACCGAAATTCCTAGGGTGGCAATGATGACCAGGAGCCCTAATAGGGCGCCGAGTGCGCCAAAATCGGCTGGATCCAGGATTCGGGCGGAAACCATGCTGAGCAGATAGGCGGTGCCATTGCCCAGCAAGGTCGCAGCGCCGACAAAGATCAGTCCTTGTGCGACCGCGGACCGCTGCGAGGCGGCGCTACCGGCGGGGGATTCCACGGGCATGAGCCTACCCTCGTGGCGCTTTTTCCTAGGTAACGGCACCGGGTGAATCAACCAAAAATGGTTAATTCCCAAGGGACTTTGGTCCCAACGATCCGTGAGGGAGTGGCGGTGACTTATGTCACACAACCATCGAAATCGCGTCCGATAAACGAACGTTACATTTCCGTTATCTTTGCGATCACCATAACGTCATGCCCTGACCTAGTGGTTGATCTAAATGTGGGAACACATGAAGCCAACCACAAACTCACTTTCGGGTAGCCCACCTGCGACCTCGATTGTGAACCGCCAAGTCGGGGGACGAGGAGATCAGATGGTCCGCAAGATGAATAACATGAAGACTGAACTTGCTTCCCTGGGTTCAGC
>JBDNFV010000124.1:0-3917 GCA_041689635.1 Candidatus Nanopelagicales bacterium
CACAACACTGACCGCGAGCACCAGTGAGCCCCGCCGGAAATGATCGGTTGCCACAAAAATCACCGATATTGCGATCCCGAGCAATACCAGTGAAATGGGCCATTCCCGATATTTTGATCGAGGCAGCCGGTGCACATTTTCCTCGCCAGATGTCATCATCGGATTAATTCCCTTTGGCGAGTTCTTCAGCGCGGGCCACGACATTGCTCAATAACATGGCCCGAGTCATGGGGCCGGTCCCACCCGGCATTGGTGCAAAAAACCCGGCGACGCCGATGACGTCGGGGGCAACATCCCCCACCAAACCGGCGTCGGTGCGCGTGATACCAACGTCGAGCACTGCCGCACCAGGTTTTACGTCGGCTGCTGTGACAATTCCGGGAACTCCGGCTGCTGCGACAATAATGTCGGCGCACCTCAGCTGCTCCGAAAGATCTTTCGTACCCGTGTGGCACAGGGTTACGGTGGCATTCTCGCTTTTGCGGGTGAGCAGAAGACCCAATGGTCGGCCAACGGTGACTCCGCGACCCACGATCACAACGTGGGCGCCGTCAATGGGAACGTCATAGCGCCTGAGCAGTTCAACGATTCCGGCCGGAGTGCACGGCAGCGGGGCTGAAATCCCTAAAACAAGGCGGCCGAGGTTCATCGGGTGCAACCCGTCAGCGTCTTTGCCCGGGTCCATTAGTTCTAATACCCGGTTGGCGTCAAGGTGCTTGGGCAATGGCAGTTGAACAATGTAACCGGTGACCGAAGGATCGGCATTCAATTCGGTAACGTGGGCATCGATTTCGGCTTGGGTTGAATCAGTTGGGAGGTCAATCCGAATAGATGAAATCCCGATTTCGGCGCAGTCCTTGTGCTTTCCACCAACATAGGCGTGCGAACCTGGATCTTCACCCACGAGTACCGTGCCAAGTCCGGGAGTAATCCCTTGGGCCTTGAGTGCATCAACGCGAACCTTGAGTTCTTCTTTGACTAGGCCCGCGGTTGCTCTGCCGTCCAATATCGTTGTCACGTTGTTCACGAGCGATCCTTCCAGAAAAGGGTGGGACGGCGGAGATGCTATAGAACTAGGTTCGCAGGATAAGCCTCGCATGAAGAGTGGATGAAAGCCGCACCACGACCCTAGGGTGCGCCTCAACTCATGGTGGGCCAGGCGCGAGTCACAACGTTTGCAAAGCTTGGCGCACTTCCTCGGAGACTTCATCTGGGTGGCTGGCAATGTGATCCTGCAAAGTAGCGATCAAAGATGGCGCCCAATACTTGAGCAGATGGGCACCGACCGCTTGGGACGTGTTCGTGCGATCAGGAATATTGAGGGCGATTTGGTTAGCCATTTTGACCAATGTTTTTGGATCCTGTTGGTTCACCCAATCACTACCGAGGTTGACGGCTGGACTTGAACTGCTGTCACTTTGTACTCCGGACAGTTGGTAGCCCAGTCGCTGTTATCCGTGGTGATGACGTTAGCCCCACTGACGGGGTAATGGAAAGTCGTATAAACGACGCCCGCCGGTACCTTGTCGGTAACGCGAGCCCGAAGTCTGGTCGCGCCCACCCGGCTAGAAACTTCCACCCAGGTGCCGTCAGTGATCCCGCGCTCCAGTGCATCGGCTTCGTGTATGTCCAGAACGTCTTCCTCATGCCAGATGACATTGTCGGTGCGACGCGTTTGCGCGCCTACGTTGTACTGACTGAGAATCCGGCCGGTTGTCAAAAGCAACGGGAACTTGCGCGTGCTTTTTTCATCGGTCGGAACGTATGGGGTAGTGATGAACTGTCCTTCGCCCCGCACGAATTCTTTCACGTGCATGATCGGAGTGCCGTTAGGAGCCGAGTCATTGCACGGCCACTGCACACTGCCAACGAGGTCCAGTTTCGCAAATGAAACACCGGCGAAGGTTGGCGTTGTTGCCGCAATTTCGTCCATGATCTGGGATCCGTTGTCGTAGTGCATGTCATAACCCATGGCTTGGGCAAGGGCACAGGTGACTTCCCACTCCGACATTCCCGTTTGCGAGGGCATGACCGGGCGAACGCGGTTGATCCGGCGCTCGGCATTGGTGAAGGTGCCATCTTTTTCTAGGAAAGATGTGCCCGGCAAGAACACATGGGCATATTTGGCGGTTTCGTTGAGGAATAGATCCTGAACAATTACCGTGTCCATGGCGCTTAGTGCCGCCACGACGTGCGCGAGATTCGGATCCGACTGCGCTATATCTTCCCCTTGGATGTAGACACCTCGGAAAGTCCCAGCGATTGCTGAGTCGAACATGTTAGGGATGCGTAAACCCGGAACCGCACTTAGAGAGGTGCCCCACAACTGGTTGAAAACCTCGCGCGCGGAGTCATCAGAGACGTGACGGTAACCACTGAATTCATGCGGGAATGAACCCATATCGCAGGAGCCTTGAACATTGTTTTGTCCTCGAAGCGGATTTACCCCCACACCCTCGCGACCAATATTGCCAGTCGCCATAGCGAGATTAGCCATTGCCATAACCATCGATGACCCTTGGGAGTGTTCGGTCACACCGAGTCCGTAGTAAATCGATCCGTTGGGCGCGCTGGCATAAAGCCGTGCGGCGGCGCGGAGTTCTTTTGCGCTGACACCGGTGATGGATTCCAGCATCTCTGGACTGTTCTCTGGTAGCGCGATGAACCGTTCCCACGCCGTGAAGGACACTAGGTCACACCGATCAGTGACAAAGCCTTTATCTACCAGTCCTTCCGTAACCACAACGTGGCCCATTGCGTTTACGATTGCTACGTTTGTGCCGGGCAGTAATTGCAGGTGGTGGGCTGCTCGAATGTGCGCGGTTTTCACCAAGTCGATCCGACGTGGATCAACCACAATGAGTTGCGCACCTTTGCGCAGCACCTGCTTCATCCGGGATGCAAAGACGGGGTGTGCATCAGTTGGGTTGGCGCCAATGAGCAAAATCACATCGCTGTGTTCAACGGACTTGAAATCTTGGGTTCCCGCACTCTCACCGAATGTTTGCTTCAGTCCGTATCCCGTTGGTGAGTGACAAACCCGCGCGCAGGTGTCCACGTTGTTGTTACCGAAGGCAGCGCGCACGAGTTTTTGGACTACAAAAACTTCCTCGTTGGTGCAACGGGATGAACTAATCCCACCAATCGAATCAATACCGCTCTCTTTTTGCAACGCCTTTAATCGGTTCGCTGCGAAACCAATGGCTTCTTCCCACGAAACCACGTTCCAGTCATCGGCGATCGACTCACGGATCATCGGACTGGTAATGCGGTCAGCGTGGGAGGCGTATCCCCAGGCAAAACGTCCCTTCACACACGAGTGACCAGCATTAGCGCCGCCGTCTTTATCCGGCACCATGCGGACAAGTTCGTTGCCACGAAGTTCAGCGACGAAGGAACAGCCAACACCGCAATAAGCGCAGGTCGTTTTCACTTCACGGGTAGGAACCCCGAGTTCAATGACAGTTTTTTCCTGCAGAGTTGAGGTTGGGCACGCCTGGACGCAAGCACCGCAGGAGACACACTCGCTGTCGATGAACTTGAGGCCCTCACTCGCCGAAACCTTGGAGTCAAAACCTCGGCCTGAAATCGTGAGCGCAAAAGTTCCTTGGATTTCGTCGCAGGCACGCACACAGCGACTGCAGGCAATGCACTTGGATTCATCGAAACTAAAATATGGATTGGAATCATCGGTTGGTGCATCCAGATGGTTTTTACCAATTTGCTTGTAACGAACATCACGCAGACCAACAATTCCAGCCATGTCTTGGAGTTCACAGTCACCATTAGCCGGGCAGGTCAGACAGTCCAGCGGGTGGTCCGAAATATACAGTTCCATCACGCCTTTGCGTAATTTGTCGAGCCGGGGCGACTGGGTGGTGACACTCATGCCGGGTTCGCAGGGGGTCGTACACGAA
>JBDNFV010000125.1:0-4950 GCA_041689635.1 Candidatus Nanopelagicales bacterium
CAAGACCAACTCCCTGAGCAACTCAAAGGCATGTTGCCAGATGGCCTGACCCCGGAAATGCTGGCAATGCTCAAGCCAATGCTGGGCATGGTGACCCAGTTGGGCGCAACCGCATTTGCCTACCAACTTGGACAAGCTTTGTCGGCACTGGCAAAAGAGGTGGTTTCCTCAACCGATGTCGGAATCCCGTTAGCCCCGGCTGGCACCCGAGCGTTGATCCCATTGAATATCTCGGAGTTTGCCACCGGGCTCGGTATTGATGAGCGTGATCTTTTTTTGTTCTTCGCATTGCGTGAAAGCGCACACCAGCGGCTTTTTGACCATGCACCGTGGTTGCGCCCGCGCTTAATGTCGGCCGTTGAAGAGTATGCCCGTTACATGGATGTTGACATTGCCTCACTGGGTGAAAAATTTGGTGGATTTGATTTCACCAATCCCGAAGCCCTCCAAGAAATAATGGCGTCGGGGGTGATGGAGCCCGAAGACACTGCCCAACAGCGAGCGGCGATTGTGCGATTGGAAACCCTGTTGGCCTTAATCGAAGGCTGGGTCGACGAAGTGGTGTCACAGGCAGCCGGAGATCGTCTGGCCAGCCTGGCCCAACTCCGCGAGACCATGGGGCGCCGCCGGGCTACGGGTGGCCCGGCCGAGACAACCTTCAGCACGCTGATTGGGATGAAATTACGGCCAAAACTTTTCCGAGAGGCACACACCGTTTTCGCTGCGGTGCGGGCAAAGTCGGGAATACAAGCACGGGATGCGCTGTGGAATCACCCGGATTTGTTGCCCGACGCGGAAAGCTTGACCGATCCACTCGGTTTCGTCGAAGGTGTCACCGGTGGATCCGCATTTGATGACATCACCATGAGTGATTTCGAGAAAGGCGAGGGCCAAGGGTAAATGCAAGACCCAGGTCGTGTTGGACGATTCGTTGACGAGCTCAACAGGTGGATGACCCCGCCGGAGGAAGGGCAACGAGTCTTACACGATCAATACCGGGAACTAATCGCATCCGGTGGTAACTCGTTATCGCGCGAACGCACCGGCGGGCATTTCACCGCGAGTGCATTGCTCGTTGACCCCGAGCGGGCCCAGGTTTTGCTGCTCATGCATCCCCGGGTCAAGCGGTGGCTGCAGATGGGTGGTCATATTGAAACCTTGGACCCGAGTTTTCGGGAAGCGGCCGCCCGCGAATGCCGTGAAGAAAGTGGTTATTCCGCCATCGATGTCTTTCCTTTTCCCGCGCGGTTAGACCGTCACGACGCGCCCTGTAGGTCTCCCGGCGGTGACGTTGTTAGTAGCGTCCACTGGGATGTGCAATTTCTTGCTTTTGTTGATTCGCGTGAACAACGTGTCATCACTGAAGGTGCTGCGACCAAATGGTGGCGTGTAGATGAACCCATTGCAGGCCTTGATCACAGTGTTGAACTCTTGATTGACACCGCCAGGCAGGTTCTTGGACGAGGACCTGATCACTTACAGCCGTGAGCGGTCAGTCAGTGTGCTGCGCAGACTTCATAAGGCGCGGTAAACCGAGCACTAGTAGCCTAAGAGGCCGGTTCCCTACGTTGGGAAAAGATCTGGGGAGATGAAATAACGTGAACACGTTAATGTGGTGGTTGATTCCACTTGTGGCCGTTCTGCTGGGAGTCGGCATCACCGCGCTCGTCACCTATTTTCGTAGGCCCCCAGAGGACCAAGATCTCGGCCAATTTGCCCTCATGCAGGAAGCCATGAAAAAGTCACACGGGAACGTTGATCGTCGTTCATAGTGCTCGATAAAAGTGCGGGTGATGCGGTCGGCGCGGGTGATCCGGTTACCCTTGCGTCGTGAGCGAGCCAACCCAGTTCGAAGAAAAAGATGCACCCCCGCCCGGTGACGGGCGGGCTGAAACACGTGAGTTTTGGGGCTCGAGCGCTTTTGCACTGCAAGTGAGTGCAGCGGTCACGCTGGGCATCGTGGCCATCGCATTTTTTTTGCCGGTGCCATTCGTCAAACTTGCACCCGGCCCGACCTTCAATGTAATCGGCGACGTTGATGGCAGCCCGGTTATTGACATAAAAGGGGCAGAGACATTTCCCACGACCGGTGAATTAGATCTGACCACGGTACGGGAATCAGGGGGACCGCGCGGCGGCCTCACTTTTGTCGAGGCAATTGGGTCGTGGTTTAACCCATCAGATGCGGTTGTACCCCGTGAAATGATCTACCCCGACGACATTAGCGGTGAGGCGGTAAAAGCAAGGAATGCCGCGGCTTTTAGTACATCGGAATCTAACTCGGTGGCAGCAGCACTCAATTATTTGGAGTTACCGGTGCAGACCAAGATCGTGGCAACGGCGGTAATCGTGGGAGCCCCAGCGAGTGAAATTTTTCTACCGCGAGATGAATTCTTGTCAGTTAATCGAGTTCCGGTGACAACCCCGTCAGATGTGGTTGAGGCGGTACAAGGCTCGCCCGTGGGCACAGAGTTCACATTTGAGATTCGACGATCAGCGGAGAACAAAACGCTCACGGTGATTTCGGGGGAAAATCCCGACGTGCCCGGTAAGCCTTATCTGGGTATCTCTGTGGGGGAGTTGTATTCAGCCGCTTTCGATATCAATTTCACGCTCAGTGATGTCGGTGGACCTAGCGCCGGCTTAATGTTTGCCACCGGAATCGTGGACAAGCTCGTCCCCGAAGACGTAACGGGGGGCAAGCATGTAGCGGGCACCGGGACCATTACGCCCGAGGGTGTTGTTGGTCCCATCGGCGGCATCAGGCAGAAGTTGGCTGGTGCTCGCGCCGCCGGCGCCGAATTGTTTCTCATGCCCGCACAGCACTGTGCCGAGGCACAAGGGCACATCCCCGACGGGCTCACGGTCACACCCGTGACGACCCTTACCGAGGCCATCAAGGAAATGAGCCACTGGGTCGCTGGAGTGCCGGTTACCTCATGTCCTGCCACGCCCTAGGGCGCACCTCACGGGTGTGACGTAGGTTTAGGGGGTGAGTACCACAAATTCCATGGCCCCTGACCTTGCACCCAAACGCCGTGGGGGGGTGCTGCTTCCCACCCTGCTGGTCTTGGTCGGCATCGTTGTCGCTTTCGTGATCTTCACCGGGTTCTACACCGAACTTCTCTGGTTCGACTCGGTCGGGAAAGCTCAGGTGTTTAGCATCTCACTGTTCACCCGCGCCATCATGTTTGCGATTCTGTTCGTGATCATGGCCGTGGTTTCCTCACTCGCGCTATTTATTGCATTTCGTACCCGCCCCTCCTATGTCGGCGCCTCACCCGAGCAGGCAAGCCTGGAGCGCTATCGCGTGGGTATTGAGCCCTTCCGCAGGTGGATCGCGGCCGCGATCGTGCTAGGGCTCTCCTTCTTTGCCGGTCTGGCCGGTTCGAGTGAATTTGGATCCTTCTTGCTTTGGAGAAACTCCACACCATTTGGTCAAGTCGACCCACAGTTTGCTTTGGATTTCTCCTTCTACACATTCGAATTACCGTTTTATCGCTTCGTTCTCGGTTTTGCTTTCGCGCTCGTCATTTTGTCACTTCTGATTGTCACGGCGGTGCAATACTTGTACGGAGGTCTCCGCCTTCAGCCCAAAGGCGACCGTGCGACGCGGGCCGCTCAGGTGCAACTATCCACGTTAATCGCCGTGCTCCTTCTGCTAAAGGCACTGGCGTACTACCTTGACAGATTTGGGTTGGTCACCAAGAGTGAAGCTCTGGTCAGTGGATTTACCGGCTTGAAGTACACCGATGTCAACGCGGTGCTTCCCGCCCTGAATATTTTGGTGTTCGTTGCAGTTTTAATTGCCGCCCTGTTCATCTTCAATATTTTCCGCCGGCAATGGGTAATTCCAGGCATCGGTCTGGGACTGCTCATTTTGACGTCGATCGTCATTGGCGGCCTTTATCCCTTGGCAGTTCAGCAATTCCAAGTTCGCCCGAGTGAGTTAGTACGTGAAGCGCCCTACATTCAACGCAATATCGATGCTACGCGTGATGCCTACGGGATCGCAGACTCTGATGTTGTGGATTACGCCGGCACGGTGTCGCCACCCACGATTGAGACCCTGCAGGCAAGTGCTGGAACCCTGAGCAACATTCGACTGATTGACCCGGCTGTTGTTTCGCCCACGTATAACCAATTGCAGCAGATCCGCGGTTATTACTCGTTCAACACGAATCTCGATGTGGATCGTTACGACCTGCCCCAAGGGCGCCGTGGCGCGGTCGTTGCGGTGCGTGAAATTAATCTTGCGGGCATCCCCGACGGGCAGCGGAACTGGACGAATGACCGCGCGGTTTACACGCACGGTTACGGATTTGTGAGCGCATTCGACAACACTGCCTTGACAAATGGAACCCCTGACTTCTTCGCTTCCGACATTCCACCGGTGGGCGAACTTCCGGTGACACAGCCGCGGGTGTACTTCGGGGAACTCAGCCCGCAATACTCGATCGTTGGCGCGCCCGCGGGAACGCCTTCAGTTGAATTGGACTACCCCGATGATGCAAGTGCTACGGGACAGGCAACGAACACCTATGGCGGCGCCGGCGGTGTGCCCATGGGTTCATTCTTCGGCAAGATGCTTTTTGCCACGAAATTCCAAGACTCAAATATTTTGCTCTCCGACCTGGTCAATGAGGAATCCCAGATTTTGTGGGACCGCACACCACTGACACGCGTGGGCAAAGTTGCCCCTTGGCTAACCCTGGATCAAGATCCATACCCCGTTGTCGCTGACGGACGCATCCAATGGGTGGTCGACGGTTACACGATGTCCAATGATTACCCGTATTCCTCTCGCGTATCTCTCGCTGACGCAACAAGTGACTCGATTAGCAATCGGGTTGGTCAATCCGGTCTGCTACCACGGGATCAGGTGAACTACATGCGTAATTCGGTCAAGGCTGTCGTCGACGCTTACGAAGGCACCGTCAAGCTCTACGC
>JBDNFV010000126.1:0-14111 GCA_041689635.1 Candidatus Nanopelagicales bacterium
CGCTTGATAACAGCGGGAGTGTAGGTGTTGTAGTAGCCCATACCGATCAGACTGGTGTGTGCCGTGTTTTTACCGGCGATGGATTTCGCTAGCGCTATGACCTCTTCTTCGGAGAGGGCCGGCGGTAGATCAAGTCCCTTATTCCAACGAATGACTTCGGGCACAACAGCCTGGGTGAAGTCCTCAATGGTGGCGTATCCCACTACCGACAGCATGTGGGCAATGTCGCGTTGGCGCGGACCAATATGCCGATCAACAAAACGGGCTTGACTCATGTGGGGCTCCAAAGGTCGACGGGCGTACGCGGACGTACCCCATCTGTTTTCAGGACGAATCCTACCTGAGAGCTTCACCACTTTTCGTGGTTTTCCCCTTCGGTGCAATCCTAGAATTGCTTTCCAGATTAGCCTTTTCCCAGCGGTTCATCTGCCTGAGAGTTTGGTGGGGCCTTGCTCCTTCGGCGGCGCGCACAACGTTTCTGTCTTCGGTTTACGCGCTCTCTCCCGCTAGAAATCGAGCAGCTAGTTATCAGCCTATAACTACCCTGCCACGCGGGCTGCGCGACGCTCCGAGAGATCATCGTGACCTTGAGTGGCGAAGGCGCCGGTTTCAGGGGTTTCACCGGGGAGTGCGGCCAAGTTGCCTTCAACTTCTTTCCACACACTGCCGATTGCAATTCCAAAGACACCTTGGCCGCCCCGAACCAGGTCCACAACGTCTTCTGCGCTGTTGCACTCATAGATGCTTGCCCCGTCACTCATAATGGTCAAGCTTGATAAAACGCTGGCGTCGCGGGTGCGAAGGTGCTCTGCTGCCAGCCGGATATTGTGCAGTGATACCCCGGTATCAATGAGTCGTTTAACAATTCGCAGGATCAAAATATCGCGGAAGCCATAGAGACGATGGCTACCTGAACCATGAGCGCCCTTGACGGTGGGAACAACGAGTCCGGTCCTAGCCCAGTAGTCGAGCTGGCGGTAGGTGATACCGGCGGCAGCACACGCCGTTGGACCTCGGTACCCCAATTGTGAGGGAACTACCGGGGCATCGAACTCTTCAAACAACGATGGTTGAATCGGGTAGTTCTCACAGGCACCAATGTTCTCGCTCATTACTGCTTCCTCCTACGCATAGGACTCGAACGTACGCAAGCCCGATCCGTCATGCTATCCGACACGCCACAGCGTTCGCAGGAGAAGTCTCAACCTGAAGGTGATGTCGAGCCAGTTATTCGGGAACCTCGAAATCCTCGGGTGAGACACCCTCGAGGAACTCGCGGAATGCTTCCACCTGGTCTTCGGGCTCCCCCTCGGTTTCTTCTGGTATTTCAACGCCAGCGGTGTCGAGCACATCCGGTGCAACCGTGATGGGTACACCGACCCGTAGGGCAAGCGCGATGGCATCCGATGGACGGGCGCTGAGTTCATGAATCTGACCGCCCTGTTCAACCAAATCGAGGAAGGCGAAGAACACGCCATCGGTGAGCGCGGTAATGCGCACACCCGTGAGCTGTGCGCCAAGTTCTTTGATCAGGTCGACGATCAGGTCGTGCGTCATGGGACGGGGTGGGGTGACCCCCTGCTGGGCGTACGCGATAGCGGTCGCCTCGACCGCTCCCACCCAGATGGGCAAATAGCGACTTCCCGTCGTTTCACTGAGCAACACAATCGGGGTGTTCGAGGGCATTTCCATCCGAACACCGGACACAGTCACTGGGATCATGGTCACAAGGTTAAACCCTGACCCGAATGTCAGCCACTTCCCGACCTAATTAGTTCAGCCCGCAGCAACGCGGCATGTAATTGCACGAACAGGGAAGCCAATTCACGCACTGTTTGTTGGGCTCGAGCTTTGGCATCGCGATCCCGCGAATGTGAATACGGGGTAGCAATCTGCTCGACCAAACCTGACTCTCGGTTGGCCACCACCCGAAATGAACGTAAGTGTCGCGCCTCGACCCCAAACTCGGACAGCTTGGCCGCGATCACACAAATTTGGACGGCGTCTTCGTCATAGTGTCCCGTCGCACTCGTCCAGACCAATCCGTCTTTCTCCAAAGCCACAATCAGGGATTCCGGGAGTGCTGTTTCCTCGGCTAACTCAAGCCGGGTCAGCCGGATTTTGCCGGTCCCTGGCCGAAAGTCATCTGGTCGTACCCCAATTCCGGTTGACACGGGCGCGGACAGCCCCGCCTCCTGCACATCGGTCTCAAGCTGATCCTTGATTACTTTGAGGGGCAAATACTGATCGCGCTGCAACGTCAAGATGGATCTCAATCGAGCAACGTCATGGGTGTCAAAGCGCCGATATCCAGATGCCGTCCGAGACGGGGTGATTAGGCCCTCGGTCTCAAGGAAGCGAATTTTGCTAATGGAGACGTCGGAGAAATCCTTTTTTAACATGCTCAGCACTTCACCGATACTGAGTGTGTTTTCCGCCTGTGAGGTCATTGGCCTTCTACGCCTACCAGAAAGATGAAACGGAATTTGCCGATCTGTACTTCATCTCCGCCGCGCAATTGTTGATCATCAACGCGAACACGATTCACATACGTGCCGTTGAGGCTTCCCACATCTTGGACGCTCCAGCCTTGTCCCCCGTATCGAAACTCTGCGTGGCGCCGACTCACTGTTACATCGTCGAGAAAAACTTCAGACTCTTCTGCGCGACCGACGACAATGACCTCGCTGCTTTTGGGGAGGGAGTATTCGCTTCCTTCACCCGGTCCGCGATGTACGACCAGCATGGCGCCACCGTTGGGCACATCGCGGTGCACTCCGGTTCCCACCGAGACGGGGCCGGTGCCGGTTTGAATTATGGACGTGATTGCGCCCGTATGTTCGATTCCTAGCGCACCCAACTCATTCTCGACCGGGGCGCCACAGGCCGAGCAAAACCGATCTGTCGGTGACACATTCTGTTCGCAGACGGTGCAGGTCATGATGAAATCCTAGGCTGGATTAATGAGCGCGTTGTAGTCGGATGCGCTGAGTAAATCGTCAATTTGTCGGGGAACATCTGGTTCGACTTCAACCAACCAGCCGTGGAAATATGGTGATGAATTAACCAGTTCAGGATTTGATTCCAGTTCGGGGTTTACCGCTATAACGGTGCCGTCAATGGGGGCGAATAAATCGCTCACGCTCTTGGTTGATTCCACTTCACCGCATGAGGTTCCGGCTTTCAATTCAGCGCCTACGGCTGGTAGGGAAACGTACACGATGTCTCCGAGGGCATCTTGAGCGTAAAACGTGATACCGAAAACTGCATTACCGTCTTCATTGAGACGGATCCACTCGTGGTCTGAGGTGTAGGACAGTTCTTCTGGGATCATGAATGCAGCCTATCCTTTGTGGTCCTGTTCGCGTAACAATGTTCGCGCCTGCGCAAAATACCGCACCCCAGCCCACCAGTACAGGTACGTCCCCCACAGCGCGCAAGCCCACCCGGCGGCTGCCATGACCGATGCTGTGATGGAATCAACCCTGCCGAGCAGGATGAGAGGGAAACCCCAGAGCAAAGCAAATGTGGCGGCTTTTCCAACATAGGTCACGGGTAGAGCCGAGATCTTCAGTCGTCGCAGGAAAGGGATTAAGGCGAGCAGCGCGATATCCCTGAGGGCAATAATGATCACCAACCACCACGGGATCAGGTTTGCTAAGGCTAAACCGATCAGGGTAGCCGCTATGTAGAGTCGATCAACGAGGGGATCAAGTAATATCCCTAGTCGACTGACCTGGTTAAGACGTCGGGCCAAGTAGCCATCAACCCAGTCGGTTGCTCCGGCAATCACGAGGACGCACATCGACCAGAAGTAGTTTTCTTGCACCAGCAGAAGATAAAAAAACAGCGGGATGCCCAGAAGACGCAGTCCACTCACCGCGTTTGGGATTGTCCATGGTCGCCATGGAGTCATGATGATGACCTTTGGGTATTTCTCACAATGACAATCACAACAAGTACCACGAAAAGCATGAGCAGTAGGCCTGCAGCAATCCCCACACCCAGGGCCCAACTATTCGCGTTGGGGTAACCCAGCTCGGCATCAAGGGTGATCATTGCAACGTTCGTCTTCGGATCGTTGAGTCCAATGAACACGGCTGACTCGGTGGCACTATCAATATCGAATGTCACCATGCTTCCTGTAGAACTCGTTGTAAATCCCGTAACTTCACCAACGTCGAGCCATGGCTGTCCCGCTGCGGTGTGGGTGAGGAGCCACGATCCGGACTCGAGGGATGCAAGACACGTATCAAATCCAAGGATTGTGGAATCAACAACGTCCCTGGGAAGCAGACCCGCAAAGAGGTTACTCGCCGGCACGGTTGACATAACGAGTTTTTTCGTGGGCCTAGGAAGCAGACCGAGTTGATCAATGCCGCTGATATCGATTCGATCTAGATCAATCATGACCACCGAACACGATTGCGCATCACCCAGGCTGATCGATGGACCTTCAGCGGTAATGGATTTACCGGAGCCAAAGACAACGGACAGGGCGCTCGCTACGCCGACTGCACTGACTGCCACTAGCAACAACAGGGCCAGTGAGCAGATCACGAGGAATCCACGAAACCTTCGCACCGGCCAACCCTTTCGCAGGACCCTCATTTGATCTGTTTTTTATCGCTCTTTTTTCGAGCTATCGTCCCTCAGACCATCTTAGGTAGAGACCATAGCTTTCTCGAGTAGGCGAGAGACTTAGGCTAACCCGGTGATTGACCGGACATTACTCATTACCATTAGCGGAATTGATGCACCGGGCGTAACCAGTGCGATCTTTAAGGCTTTAGCGCCCTCCCCCGTTGTGGTGATTGACATGGAACAACTTGTCGTACGAGGGCACCTCACCCTTGCCATCGCCGTTGAAATAGATCCGAGTATTAAAGATGATGCCGCGCAAACGATTCTTGAATCCGTGCGAAATAATGTCCGGATTGCTGCCAGTGCCCGAAACTTGGAAGTCACAACCCGCCCGGCCGTCACGGTGGAGGTGGATCATTCGCCAGAAAAATTCCAAATAATTGTGATGGGTTCACCGTTATACCCCGAGTGCATCAATATCGTGACAGCGACGATCGCTGAGCATGGTGGAAATCTGGATCGCATTCATCGGATTGCCCACTATCCGGTGACGGCAATTCGATTTGAAGGCTCCGGGGTTGCTCCGAGTGTTTTACGACGTCCATTGGCGGAAGTCTCAGCACGATGCCAGGTGGATATTTCCGTGCAGGATGTTGACCTTGAAGCGCGTGGCCAATACCTGGTCGTTTTGGATGTCGATTCAACGTTGATCCAAGAGGAGGTCGTTGATCTTTTGGGTACTTTGGCGGGCGTTGGCCAGGCAGTAAGCGACATTACCGTGGCGGCAATGAATGGTGAGCTTGATTTCGCGGAGGCACTTCGAGCACGCGTATCTTTACTTGCAGGTGCGCCAGCAGAACTTCTCGACCGCGTCCGCGAAATGGTCACACTTACCCCAGGTGCCCGAACATTGTGTCGCACGTTGAATCGGTTGGGTTACCGCATTGTCTTGGTTTCTGGCGGATTCACCAATGTGATCGAACCAATCGCCAAAGAATTAGGGGTCAGCGCATATCGCGCCAACACATTAGAAATCATTGACGGTGTGATCACGGGCAAACTACTGGGTCCAATTGTTGACCGCGAGGGAAAACGACAGGCGCTCATTGATTTTTCCGAGGAATTTAACATTCCGAATCGTCGCACAATTGCGATAGGTGACGGCGCCAATGATATTGACATGATTTCTGAGGCTGGACTCGGTGTGGCTTTTAACGCCAAGCTTGCCTTGCGGGAAACTGCGGACACGAGCGTCAACGTTCCGTACTTGGACTCCGTGCTCTACCTGCTCGGAATCACCCGGGATGAGATTGTCAGATCTGATCGGGGAAATTGCGACTAGGCGCCTTGGGAGTGCATCCCACCATCAACATGAATCATTTCGCCACTTGTTGCTGGTAACCAATCCGATAAAAGCACAACACATGCTCGAGCTGCTGCTGTTGGATCTGTGACATCCCAACCCAGCGGTGCCCGCTCGGCCCAGATGGTCTCGAAATCATCGAAACCTGGAATACTTTTGGCGGCCATAGTTTGAATCGGACCGGCAGCGACAAGGTTAACGCGGATACCCTGCGGTCCTAAGTCTCTCGCCAGGTATCTGGATGTACTTTCAAGGGCCGCTTTGGCCACACCCATCCAGTCGTACGTTGGCCAAGCAACGGTTGCATCAAAATCCAGCCCGACAATAGAAGAGCCCGGGCGTAGCAAGGGCTGGCACGCCACGGCGAGGGATTTAAAAGAGAAGGTCGATATCTGCATTGCCGTTGCCACGTCTTCCCAGGGCGTTTTGAGAAAATTTCCACCAAGGGCACTCTCCGGCGCGAATCCGATGGAGTGCAGGACACCGTCGAGGTGCGGCACGTGAACTCGAACCCGTTCGGATAATGAGTCAAGGTCCTCCTGTGAGGTGACATCGAGTTCAACTATCGAAACATCACGGGGTAAACGAGCTGCACTGCGCTTGGTCAAAGACATGGCGCGTCCGAACGACGTCAGGACAACATTGGCGCCTTGTTCTTGGGCGAGTCTGGCCACGTGGAAAGCAATTGATTGGTCGGTCAGCACGCCCGTGATCAAGACGTTTTTCTGGTCAAGCAGCATTACATTCTCCCTAGTGTCCCATGCCAAGCCCGCCATCAACCGGTATTACGGCGCCGGAAATGTAGGCGCCACCGGGTGAAACGAGAAATTCAATAACGTGTGCAACCTCGCTTGCTTCACCATAGCGACCGGCTGGGATTGATCCCAAGATTGACGCTTTCGTTCCCGCATCGAGTGCCGCCGTCATATCGGTGTCGATGAAGCCAGGCGCGACCACATTAATGGTGATGCCCCGGCTACCCACTTCTCGAGTTAGTGAACGGGCGGCACCAATTAATCCTGCTTTCGACGCGGCGTAATTCACCTGACCCGCGCTACCGAGGAGGCCGACAACGGAAGACATGAAAATGATTCGGCCACTCTTTGCTTTGATCATGGGTCGCAGAACCCTACGGGCGAGACGAATCGACCCAATAAGGTTCGTATTAATTGTTTCTTCAATGTCATGATCGCTCATGCGCATGAGCAGTGAATCTCTGGACACACCCGCATTAGCGACCAAAATTTCAATGGGACCGAACTTGTCTTCGACCTCGGTGATTGCCTTCTCAATTGATTCTGGATCGGCAACATCAATGCGGACGCTATGCACACCAGGAATCACGCTGGCTGCACCGCTGCGTGAACCAATAACGACGGGGTGCCCTGACCCTGCCAGTACCTGCGCCGTCGCCGCGCCGATCCCCCGATTCCCACCGGTAATGAAAGCCAAGCCTGGTGCCAACGCCACCTACTGATCCTCGAGCCGGTAGCCAACCCGAACGGTGACCTGAAAATGGTCAACGTCATTCTCGCGAACATAACCGCGAATCTGGTCCACCTCGAACCAATCAACGTGTTTATGAAGTTCACCGGCGCGTTTTACCGCATTGCGGATAGCGGTGTCAAGTGACTCGGGCGAGGTGCCAACGATGGTGGCGATGGCGTAACTTCGGTCGGTCATGGATCTCCTCTAATCAGAGCGCGCTGGACAAGCATTGGGATTAGGCTACCGGTATGGCGCCCGAGGTTTACACCATCACGGCCACTAATCGTGCGCTCAGTAGTGAACAGTCAGGTCGCACCAAGCGGTATCTCATCTCGATGGGGATCCGAACGGCTTGTGTTCTTGCGGCGATCGTAGTTCCCGGGTGGCCTAAGTGGATATTTATTGCTGGAGCAATTGTTCTCCCCTACATCGCGGTCGTCATTGCTAATGCCGGCCGAGAAAATGACGAACCAGGTTCGATGGGGGTCGCCCCCGTTGCCCTACCCAGCGCCGCCGCTGCCCAAGAACACCAGCGCCGTATGTCGCGGCCCCTTGAACAGTAGCTAGGTGTTACTGCCCGCTAGGAAACATTGATTGTGGTTTAAGGTGAAGCGTGTTTGACCTTCTGAAGACCCGGCGTTGGTTTGGTTTCACGGTCCTGGTCGTGGTCTCAATTATCGGTTTTGGATTACTCAGTCGTTGGCAATGGGCCAGAGCCGATGAACACCGAGTAGAACGGCTCGCCATTTCCCAGGCGGAAGTACTTGAAGAAGTGGATTCGGTCAATAACCTTGCGGAATTCACTCGGGTTCAGATCTCCGGAATTTTTGACAATCAAGGGACCCGACTAGTCCGTCAGCGTCCACTTGACGGCGGTAACGGCTATTGGGTCATGACTCCGATAGATACCCAGTCTGGGACGCGAATCTGGGTGATCCGGGGTTGGGCGGGCGCATCGACCATCGCAACGGAGGCACCCACTATTGCATTTGCTACCCAAAGCACCGTCACGGTCAGTGGAGCGATTCGAAACTTTGAAGAACCATTAGCCGATGTTTACGGTCTCCCCTTGGGCGTTGTCGCCAAAATGTCAACGGAGGAACTTAATGCAGGGAGTGCAGGTCAATCCGTTGACAATCGGGTGGTTCAACTCATTTCATCCACGCCGTCTGCCGGCGAACTCATCCTTCTCCCATTACCCGAAGTGGATGAGGGACAAAATATCTCTTACGCCGTGCAGTGGATCTTGTTCGCATTGGTTGCGATTATTGGTTGGTTTATTTTCTTACGACGCGAAGCCCAAACACCTATCGAGTAAATTGAGTTTCATACAGGCCCGCGTACACGCCACCTTGAGTGAGTAGCTCCTCATGGGTACCGCGTTGCACGATCTGACCGTCAACAACGACCAGAATCTGATGTGCATTGCGAATCGTTGAAAGCCGGTGCGCAATCACCACCGATGTACGTCCGCTAAGTGCGTTGTCGAGTGCTTGATGAACGGCACGCTCACTTTCACTATCCAAGTGCGCGGTTGCTTCGTCGAGGATCACCACGCGAGGTGACTTTAATAGCAATCGAGCTAATGCAATGCGTTGCTTTTCACCACCGGAGAGCCGGTAACCCCGGTCCCCTACCACCGTGTCTAAACCTTCCGGTAGCGCATCGATCATGCTCCAGATTTGTGCGTCAACGCAGGCTTGCTGAATCTGATCCATCGTGGCATCTGGTTTCGCATACAACAAATTTGCCCGGAGCGTGTCATGGAACAGGTGGGAGTCTTGGGTTACCACGCCGAGGGCTCCGCGTAAGGATTCGAAACTCACGTCCCGGACGTTCTCCCCACCGATACGCACCGAGCCGCCGGCTGGGTCATACATCCGAGAGAGCAGCGCGGTAATCGTGGTTTTTCCAGCTCCCGATGGACCCACAAGTGCCGTGAGGGTTCCCGGCTTGACGTAAAAACTGATGTCATGCAACACGGGCTCCTCAGGCCCGGCCGAATCCGTGCGGGCAATTGATTCAAGGGATGCCAGACTCACTTCACTGGCTTTGGGGTAGGTGAAATCAACGTGATCGAATTCGATGGCGAGGGGGCCCTCTGGCAGCTTCTTTGCATCCGGTGACTCAACCACGAGCGGCTGCAAATCAAGGACTTCAAAGACCCGGTCGAATGAGACAAGTGCGGTCATAACGTCAACGCGCACGTTGGAAATGGCGGTGAGCGGACCGTAGAGTTGTGCGAGTAGGCCGACCAAGGCGAGTAGGGTCCCCAATGAGATTGCTCCCGACACCACCAGGTTACCACCGAACCCGTAGGTGACGGCCGTTGCCAAACTTGCCACCAGGGTCAGCGCCGTGAAAAACCAGCGGTTCGCCATCGCAATTTTGATTCCGTTATCCCTGACAATTTCTGCTCTCTCGCTAAAAACCCGAGCTTCTTCAACGGGGCGACCAAAAAGTTTTACCAAGAGCGCTCCAGCAACATTGAATCTCTCGGTCATTTGGTTGCTCATGGCGGCATTCACGCTCATTTGCTCTCGGGTCATCGCTTGTAATCGACGACCCATGTAACGCGCTGGCAGCAGAAACAACGGAACAAGAATCAGGGATGCCAGGGTAATTTGCCAGGAAAGGATGAACATGGTGATCAAGACAATGACCAGGGAGATGAGGTTTCCCAACACTCCACCGAGCGTTGATGTGAACGCTTGCTGAGCACCGATGACATCGTTGTTCAGCCGTGAAATGAGCGCACCTGTTTGCGCGCGGGTAAAGAACGCGATGCTTTGGGATTGAACGTGGTCATATACCTGATTTCGCAAATCAAAGATGAGACCTTCACCGATACGAGCCGAGTAGTAACGGCTCACCACCCCGAGGCCAGCATCAGCGATTGCCAAAAGTGCGATGAACACTGCGGTCCACGTTACCAACGATGCATTGCCCGGCGTGATTCCTTGATCAATTATTCGTCGAAAAAGAAGCGGTTGGGCCACACTCAACAGTGAGGCGATCACGAGTGTGATCAGAAAAAAAGTAATCAAGATCTTGTAAGGCTTCGCGTAACCCAAAATACGCTTCACCGTAGCGCGGCTGATCTTCTTGTCTTTGACTGATGAGTCTCGAGTCATTGACCGATACATCATCCATGCGTTCTCCATTGACACGTCTTTTCTCCGAACTAATAATTACTGCTGTGACCGAAGCGCGTGCAAGTGGCGTAATCGCTTTGTTTGTGAACGCCGTTCGGCAACCCACGGTTCTTCGCCATAAGCGATCCCGGCCAACATTGTCTTGGCACCAATAAGTGCTTCGGGCATGACTGCTCGCAGTGGACCGCACAATGCGTCAAGACCTGAATCGAGGTCTTCGGTTACCGCTGTAACCAACCCAAGCCGGTATGCCTCAACCGCACTTATGGTGCCGCCACCTCCAATGAGTTCCAGGCTCTTGCGGTAACCGAGAACTTCCATGAACCGGACGGTGCCACCCAGATCTGGTGTGAGGCCCCACTGGGTTTCTTTTAGGGAAAACTGCGCCGTGGGTTCAGCAACAATAAAATCACACGCGAGGGCTAATTGAAATCCAGCCCCGATTGCGTGACCTTGCACCAAGGCGATACTGATCTGGGGCAAATCACGAAGGACGCGGAAGAATCGCTGGTAATAGGCGATGAGGTCGTCAAGTTCGGTGTCGCTTTGGGTGGCCATCTCCATAAAAGACGGTTGGCCAGCGATACCTTCCGGGGTGAACATGGCGCGGTCGAGCCCCGCCGAAAATGACGCGCCATTCCCGCGTAAGACGATAAAGCGCGCATGTGCTGGTATGTCTTGGCTGATGTCATAGAGCCGATCCCACGTGGCAGGCGTTTGCGCATTGCGCTTATCCGGGTCGTTCAGCGTGATGGTGTAGAGGTCGCCAGAGAACGCGGTCAGGATTTCCATGAAGGCTACGCTAACTCAATGAGCTCAATATAGGACTCACTCCACAAGTCTTCATCTCCGTCGGGCAAAATCAAGACCCGTTCGGGGTTTAATGCCCTGACCGCGCCGGGATCATGTGTCACCAATACGACGGCTCCTTCGTATAAGGAAAGAGCATTGAGTACTTCAGCGCGGCTTGCCGGATCAAGGTTGTTTGTCGGTTCGTCGAGCAGTAGGACGTTGGAGCCTGAAACCACCAAACAGGCCAGCGCCAGTCGAGTTTTCTCCCCGCCGGAAAGCACCCCGGTTGGTTTGTAGACCGAATCCCCTTGAAAGAGAAACGACCCAAGCACCGTGCGCTGCTGGGTGTCGTTGAGGTGTGAGCCCGCGGCGGCCATCGTTTCCCAAACCGTTGCGGCTGGATCCAACGTTTCGTGCTCCTGCGCGTAATAGCCCACTACCGCGCCATGTCCTAGTTCCCGCGAACCCGTATCCGGTGGATCGATGCCGGCCAGGATCCGCAACATGGTGGTTTTACCAGCCCCGTTGAGTCCTAGAATTACTACTTTGCTCCCGCGATCAATAGCGAGGTTTACGTCGGTGAACACTTCAAGACTGCCGTAACTGCGCGAGAGGTTCTCCGCCATTAGGGGAACTCGGCCGCACGCTTTAGGGGTTGGGAACCGTAATTTTGCCACATTATCTTTTTTCAGCACGGTCGCCGTTTCGGCCATAATGCGATCGGCGCGTTTAAACATGGTCTGGGCGGCCTTCGCCTTTGATGCTTTTGCCCGCATCCTCTCTGCTTGCTTGCGCAGGGAGTCGGCCTGCGTCTCGGCATTTTTGCGCTCGCGCTTGCGTCGTTTTTCGTCGGTTTCCCGGGCGAGTAGGTACTTACTCCAGCCCATGGAATACAGATCAATTTCCTGACGGTTAGCGTCGAGATGCCACACCTTGTTTACGGTATCCTCGAGTAATTCAGTGTCATGGCTAATGATGATGAGACCCCCTTCATAGGCTGCCAAATATTTACGAAGCCAGCGAATCGAGTCGGCATCAAGGTGGTTGGTCGGCTCGTCCAATAGCAAAACATCAGCGTCGGAAAACAAAATCCGAGTCAGTTCAACCCTTCTGCGTTGACCCCCGGAAAGGGTTCCCAACGGTTGACCCAGGATTCGCTCGTCCAGGCCGATGCTCGCGGCAATTGTGGCCGCCTCTGACTCAGCCGTGTAACCTCCAAGGCCCTCAAACTCACCGAGTGCGCGGTTGTACCGATCCCCAGCTTTGTCGAAGTCCTCTGCACTAATCCCGGGCGCTGCCAAGGCCTCGGTCGCTTTGGTCATCCGAATTGACACAGCATCAAGGCCACGGGCGCTGAGCACCCGAGAACGTGCCAGTTGATCAGGGTCTGCGGTTCGGGGATCCTGCGGCAAATAGCCCACGGTTCCGGTTGTTTTCACACTCCCGCTAGCCGGTGCGGCTTCACTCGCTAAAACACGCGTCAGAGTGGTCTTGCCGGCGCCGTTACGACCCACTAGGCCGATCCGATCACCTTTGTCGACCCGAAGCATTGGGGCCATGAGTAGAAGTTCAGAGCCCGCGCGCAACTCAATTTCGGCGGCGGCAATCATGACTGCGACAGTCTACCGTGCCCAGCGTTTGGCGCGATCAGACGTTGAACCCAAGAGAGCGCAACATGTCTCGACCATCGTCGGTGATTTTGTCCGGTCCCCATGGTGGCATCCATACCCAGTTGATTTTGAAGTCCGCGACAATTGAATCAAGTGCGCTTCTTGTTTGGTCTTCGATGACGTCGGTCAGTGGACAGGCCGCTGAGGTCAGGGTCATGTCTACGGTTGCGGTGTTGTGCTCATCCACGGTTACTCCGTAGACCAAACCAAGGTCTACGACATTGATCCCCAGCTCAGGATCAATGACGTCTTTCATTGCTTCAATAACATCTTCATCGGTTACCGGCATGATTTACTCGCTTCGTGTCATTGTTATCGGGGTTAATTGGGCTTTTATCTGGGCATCGGAAAGAGCCATCCAGGAAATAAGTGCACATTTTATCCGAGCGGGATACTTGGAGACGCCAGCGAAGGCGATCGCGTCTTCGAGTACTTCTTCGTCGGGCTCAAGTTGACCCTTTGACTTCATGAGTTCAAGGAATGCCGCCTGAATCGGCGCCGCTTGGTCGGGGGTTTTCCCGGTGATCAGTTCGCTCATCACACTCGCGCTGGCCTGAGAGATTGAGCACCCTTGACCGTCGTAGGAGACGAGTAACGTGCCATCAGGTCCCCTGCCGACATCAACGGTGACTTCATCGCCGCAGGTTGGGTTCACTTGGTAACTTTGGGCGAGTGAGGCAATTTCCACTTTTTTGCCGCGAGGATTTTTGTAATGGTCCAGAATTATCTCCTGGTAAAGATCCTGACTCATGCGATTGCCTTTGCGCTCGTTCCAAAGAATTCTTGTGCGCTTTTAATACCGGCGATCGCTTGATCAATATCGCTCTTATCGTTGTAAATATACGTTGTGATGCGTGTCGTCGCCGGAACGTCAAAGCGTCGGCAGGTTGGCCAGCAGCAATGATGCCCGACCCGAACAGCAACCCCTTTGGCGTCCATCAGGTGCCCGACGTCATGTGGGTGAATTCCGTCAACGACAAATGAAACAGCCGAACCACGATCGTGGGTGTCAACGGGGCCAATGACCCGCACGCCTTCCAATTTTGCCAGCTCGTCTAA
>JBDNFV010000127.1:0-18390 GCA_041689635.1 Candidatus Nanopelagicales bacterium
AGGTCAAACCCAATGCAATACCAGTTTCCTTCCCGGCAGATAACGGCCCACGGCTCAATTCGGCGGGTGGTCTGAACTCCGGTGCGACTCTGGTAGGCGAATGTCGCGACCCGTTTTTCCCGCGCCGCCCGAAGTAAAATAGGGAGTGAGATGTCTTGCGCTTGGAGTCGAACTAGCCCGGATAACTCCGCTGGTGGTTTCACAACACTCTTGCCGTAGATAGCTTCTATTTTGCGCAGAGCCGTTTGGGCTGGCGCGCTCAACACAGCCTGGTCCCACACTTGCGCGGCTACCCCCAACACAATGAGGTCTTCGGGGCTTAGCTCCAGATCAACGAACTCGTATTCACTGGGCCGGATTCGATAGCCCAAGGTGTCGCCCATGGCGTCGGTGACCGTTTCAATCGGGAGCCCCATCGAGCGCAGTTCGTCTTTATCGCGTTCAAACATTCGCTCAAAGGACGCCTCCGAGGTTGCATCCTCATATCCTGCGACGTTGTCGCGAATATCTGTTCGGGAGATCGCCCGGTGCGTTGACATCATGGCGAATACTAAGTTCAGTAGCCGCTCAGTTTTGTCTCGTTGTGGCATAGCGTTGATAGCTACTATTTGACACCGAGTAGGTCAATGACGAAAACAAGGGTTTTTCCGGAAAGTCGATGTCCACCGGATTCACCGTAGGCAAGTGCCGGTGGGATCACCAGTTGTCTGCGGCCACCCACCTTCATTCCGGGGATGCCTTCCTGCCAACCTGCAATTAAACCCGAGAGCGGAAAGTTGATGCTTTCGCCGCGATCCCATGAAGCGTCAAACTGCTCACCGGTGTCAAATTCCACCCCAAGGTAGTGCACATCAACCGTGGCGCCGGGGGCTGCTTCTGCTCCCGTCCCCACGACGACATCGGTGATGACGAGTTCGACCGGGGCCGGGCCTTGCATAAAATCAATCTCAGGCTTGGTTAGATCAGACATGCTTTTCCTACTTCCGTGGGGTTTCTCGTGGTGTGCATCGTGGTCTGATTGTGTTCTCGGGTTTAACCGATTGACACGAGTTCGACAACGAAAATGAGGGTTTCGTCCACTTCGATGCCACCGGGTGGGGTGGCGCCATAGCCCAAATCGCCGGGAATTTCGAGCAGCCGACGCTCACCGATCTGCATGCCAGGAACGCCTTGGGTCCAACCTTCGATCAGGCCACCGGGAACCAGGTCAAATGTTGCCGGTTCGCCACGAGCCCACGAGGAGTCAAAAAGTGCACCGCTTATTTGACCGACCCCGCAGTAATTGACGGTGATGGTGTCCCCCACCGCCACACTTGCGCCGCTACCGGCTATCAGTTGATTGGAGACTAATTCCACGGCAGGGGACGAATTAGGCCCGACGCTGATCGTGGGCACCGTATCTTCACCGATCACCAGGCCGTCGACAGCAAGACCCGGTGGCGCCGTTTCCGAGCTCGTGGGCGAAGCCAAGCCCGCACAATCGTTCACGAGATAGGTTCCGGATGCGGTGCCGCTATCGGTGAATGCCGGGTCCGCTTCTTCGGTACTGGAGCAGGCGCTGAGCACGAGGATGGAGGTTGCGGCAATGGCTGTGGCGACGAGGTGTTTTCTCACATGCTAAGAATACCTACATTGAGGCGATCAGCCGATCAACCCGCTCGTCGGTGTGTTGAAAAGGATCCTTGAGCAGCACGGTCCGCTGACCTTGGTCATTGAGTTTGAGGTGAACCCAGTCCACGGTGTAATCACGGCGGCGCTCCTGGGCGCGGGTAATGAAATCACCACGAAGTTTGGCTCTCGTGGTTTGTGGCGCGATGTTCTTCGCGCTCTCAATCTGCGCCGGCGTCAGAATCGAGTCGACCGCCCCACCCCGCTCCAGCAGATAAAACAGTCCTCGATCCCGACGGATATCGTGGTAGGCAAGGTCGAGTTGCGCAATCCGCGCGTGATCAAGGGTCATCCCATTTTTGCGCATGTATCTTTCGATCAAGCGTAATTTGATCACCCAGTCGATTTCCCGGTCAATGAGGTGCAGGTCACCCGACCCGACCGCTTTGATAGATCTCTCCCAGAGTTCCATGGCTTGTTGGGTCACCGGGTCGACGATCCCGCGCTGGGCAACGAAGTCCGACACTTTTTGGAAGTATTCACTTTGCATCTGGATGGCTGAGAGTTCACGACCGTTGGCTAACTTCACCGTGCGGGTACCCGTGGTGTCGTGACTAATTTCCCTAATCGCTCGGATCGGATTCGCCAGGGTCAGATCACGCATCACCGTCCCTGACTCGATCATGGATAAGACCAGGTGGGCAGAAACGACTTTGAGCAAATTCGTGGTGTCACTCATGTTGCTGTCGCCGACAATGACGTGCAGGCGCCGATACAGGTCGGCATCGGCGTGGGGTTCGTCGCGCGTGTTAATGATCGGCCGGGAGCGGGTGGTCGCGCTCGAAACGCCTTCCCAAATATGGTCGGCCCGCTGACTGACAGCGTACGTTGAACCGCGTGGCGTTTGCACCACCTTGCCGGCCCCCACCAGGATTTGTCTGCTGATCAGGAACGGAATAAACGTTTCGGCCAAGGACGCAAAATCGGTGGCTCGTTGGATCAGGTAGTTTTCGTGACAGCCATAAGAGTTCCCTGCGGAATCGGTATTATTTTTGAAAAGATAGACGTCACCGAAAATACCTTCTTGAACGAGTCGTTCCTCGGCTTCGATTCCTAACCCCTCCAGAATTCGTTCACCAGCACGGTCTTGGGCGAGCAACTCAATGAAGTCGTCACACTCCGCCGTGGCATATTCGGGGTGGGATCCAACATCGAGATACAACCGGGCGCCATTTGCAAGAAAAACATTGCTACTGCGTCCCCAACTGACGACCCGGCGAAAGAGGTAGCGGGCGACTTCATCTGGACTTAAACGACGCTGGCCTTTAAAAGTGCAGGTGACACCGTATTCGGTTTCGATACCAAAGATTCTGCGGTCCATGTTGGTCTGGGTTCGCTATCCGAGTAGCTCGGTGATGTCATTCGCGCTGCAACGACTAAAGCGCCGGCCATCTCCGATCCGGCTCAGGGTGGCTACTTCAAGTGACTCGACATCTCGTTCCCCATCGGGATACAACGCATTCACCGCCGCGACCAGAGTATCTTTGGCGTTTGCACCGGCACTCCAATTCTCCAACATGTGACTGCCGACCGATTCACTGTCACCACCCATACTGATGAAACCAGCTTGGTCATGTACCGATCCGTCAAATGAGATCCGGTACAACTGATCTTGATCTGGTGTTTCACCTACTTGAGCGACCGCGATTTCGACTTCGAAGGGCTTAGCGGCTTCAATAAAAATACTGCCCAGTGTTTGTGCGTAAGCGTTCGCAATTGTTCGCACCGTGACATCGGCTCGGTCGTAGGAATAGCCGCGCGTATCAGCTAAACGAACACCGGCGACGCGCAAGTTCTCGAACTCGTTGTATCTGCCCACTGCCGCGAAACCAATCCGGTCGTAGATTTCCCCAATCTTGTGTAGGGCACGCGAAGGATTATCGGCAATGAAATACAAGGCGTCGCTGGCACTCGCGACGATGACGGAGCGTCCGCGGGCGATACCCTTGCGGGCAAACTCTGCCTTGTCGGCGATGATTTGCTCTGGTGAAACGTAATACGGCATGCTCATGCGGACTCTCCACCGGGTGTCAGTTGGGCCCTTGGCCCATTTGGTTGGATGGATCGTCGTTGCAGCATCTCGCGTGAAAGTTGCGATATGCGGTCGGTGTTTATTTCACGTACTCCGGTGGGTCCCGCCGTGTAAATCACCGGAAAAATTCCTCGACTGATGTCGGGTCCACCCGTGGCGCTGTCATCGTCGGCTGCATCAAAGAGAGCTTCGATGGCAGCAGCGATTGCTTCATCTTCACTTTGATCCAGTGCATTAATTTTTTTGAGTGCTCCTCGAGCAAACTGTGAACCAGAACCCACGGCGTAAAAGTCGTGTTCTTCATAACGACCACCGGTTACGTCATAGGAAAAAATTCGGCCGATGTTCAACTTGGTATCAAATCCGGCCAAGAGCGGGACGACGGCCAGCCCTTGCATCGCGAGACCCAGATTTGAACGCAAAAGACTCGAAAGACGATTGGCTTTTCCGTTCAATGAGAGAGATGTTCCTTCAATTTTTTCATAATGTTCCAGTTCAACCTGGAAGAGTCGAACGAGTTCAATGGCGATGCCGGCCGACCCAGCAATTCCAATCAATGAATATGTGTCGGCTGGAAATACTTTTTGAATGTCACGCTGGGCGATGATGTTACCCATGGTGGCCCGGCGATCCCCCGCCATCAGGACACCGTTCGCATGTCGAAGCGCAACAATTGTGGTGCCGTGCGGCGCAAACTGCTCGTGAGTTACTCCGGTAGCGGCGGTGTTGGGCAACTTACCTTGGGATTGAAGGTGTGCCGCAAATGAGGACTCCGGATTCACTGGCCACCCTTTTGCACGAATGACTTCACGAAATCCTCCGCGTTGACTTCCAGGATCTCATCAATTTCGTCCAGGAGTGAGTCAACATCGCTATCAAGTTCAGCATTGTTCCGGGTGACAACGGCTTCACTGCCCTGCGTATCGAGATCTTCTTCGCGGCGGGAGCGCTTTATCTGGTGGTTTTCTTGGGAAGCCATGGTTAGAGCCTAACTGTTAGTCGTGGGAGCGCAACGAATTAAGCAGGTCCGTCGCGGTTTCACTTTGATCAAGGAGATCTTGGATCGATTCTCGATTGCCCCTGCGTGGCTCGAGGGTGGGGATTCGCAGGAGGGTGTCCCCGCCCGTATCAAAAACGATGCTGTCCCAAGAGGCCGCAGCAACATTTTGCGGGTAGCGCCGAACGCACTCACCACGGAAGTAGGCCCGGGTATCGTGCGGCGCTTCCCGAACTGCCGAATTGATTTGCTCTGCGGTGAACAAGGATTGCAATGCCCCCCGTTTCATCAGTTTTATCGCGATTCCACGATCGGGATCAATATCGCTGTATTGCAGATCAATCAACCCCAATCGGGGGGCGTCCCAGCCGAGTGCATCCCGTTCGCGATATCCCTGCATTAACTGGTATTTGGCAATCCAATCGATATAGCGGGCAGCAACGGCATAATCCCCCGAAGCGTCATTGAGGGAGTCAAGGGTGTGCTGCCACAGTTCCAGAATCTCACTGGTCGCCTCGTCGGGTTCGCCCACCGAGTCCAGCCGGGAGCGAATCACTTCCAGAAACCGGAATTGAATGTCAATTGCCCGCATTGATGACCCGTCGGCCATCGGGAGCACGTTACGCATTGTGGTGTCGTAGGACACCATGGTCATGGCTCGGACCGGATTGGCCAATTCGAATGGGGCGAAATCCTCGAAGCCCGACTCAATCAGGGCCAACACCAATGAGGTTGTCCCCATTTTGAGCATCGTCGCTGTCTCTGACATGTTTGCATCGCCAACAATCACGTGCAAGCGCCGATATTTTTCCGGGTCGGCATGTGGTTCATCCCGCGTGTTGATGATGGGCCGCTTCAGCGTTGTTTCCAACCCAACTTCTGCTTCAAAATAATCGGCGCGTTGGGAGATTTGAAATGCCTTAACGTTTCCTTCTTGGCCTTGACCAAGTCGACCGGCACCGGTGAATATTTGCCGGGTCACAAAAAAAGGTGTAAGCAGTCGGACAATGTTGGCAAATGGGGTCTGGCGCGGCATCAGGTAGTTTTCGTGGGTGCCGTATGAGGCCCCCTTGTTATCCACATTGTTCTTGTACAGCTTGATTTGAACTCCATCGAATTTTGGCGCGGCCGTAGCCGCTTGGTGCATGATGCACTCGCCGGCCTTATCCCACAATGCTGCATCGCGCGGATTGGTCACTTCAGGACTTGAATACTCCGGGTGCGCATGATCGACATAGAGCCGGGCCCCATTGGTTAAAATAATGTTTTCCAGGCCCAGTTCCTGATCGTCGGTTAATTGGCTGGGGTCGGCATCCGCCCGACTCTGATCAAAGCCTCGCGCATCACGCAGTGGTGACTCTCGGTCATAGTCCCAACGGGCGTGTAAACCCTGATCAAGCCCGCTAAGTCGAGCGTAAGCGCTCACAATGTGCGAGCTGGTCACCATCGCATTCATGGTCGGGTGTCCGGGTACGGAAATTCCGTATTCGGTTTCAATACCCATGATCCGATTAACGTCCATGACCACCCGCGACCTTGCAAACGAGATAGAGCGGAAAGGCTCTCGCGGCGAACATGGTGTTAGAGATACTGACCGGTATTGGAAACGGTACTGATGGAACGTCCGGGCTCTGACCCTTTCTTACCTTCGATCAGGGTCCGAATGAAGACAATCCGTTCACCCTTTTTGCCCGAGATTCGAGCCCAGTCATCGGGATTGGTCGTATTGGGCAAATCTTCGTTCTCCCGGAATTCATCAATACAGGCATCAAGAAGATGCTGCACCCGAATCCCCCGCTGTCCCGAGGCCAAGAAGTCTTTGATGGCAGATTTCTTGGCTCGGGCCACCACATTTTCGATCATGGCGCCGGAGTTGAAATCTTTGAAATAGAGCACTTCTTTGTCACCATTCGCGTAGGTGACTTCGAGGAACCGGTTTTCCTCCGTGTCGGTGTACATCCGCTCAACCGCCCGAGAAATCATGTCGGCGGTTGTGGCATCACGGTCACCTGCGTGCTCGGCCAAATCTTCTTCATGCAAAGGAAGATCGGTTGTTAGGTACTTTGCGAAAATGGCCGACGCCGCCTGGGCATCTGGCCGCTGAATTTTGATCTTCACATCTAGGCGTCCCGGCCGTAAAATTGCCGGATCGATCATGTCCTCGCGGTTACTTGCTCCAATCACGATCACATTTTCCAAACTCTCAACGCCATCGATCTCACTGAGCAGTTGCGGAACGATCGTATTTTCAACATCACTGCTCACCCCGGTTCCGCGGGTGCGGAAAAGCGAATCCATTTCATCGAAAAAGACGATGACCGGCATACCCTCGGAAGCCTTTTCCCGCGCCCGCTGGAAAACAAGGCGAATGTGACGCTCGGTTTCACCAACGTATTTATTGAGTAGTTCCGGACCTTTGATGTTGATGAAGTAGGAGCGTCCCTCACCCATCCCCGTCTTCTCCGCAACCTTTTGCGCCAACGAATTAGCCACTGCTTTTGCAATCAATGTTTTCCCACAACCCGGGGGGCCGTACAACAAGATCCCTTTTGGTGGTTTGAGTTTGTGTTCTAAAAATAATTCAGCGTGGAGGTAGGGTAATTCTACCGCGTCACGGATTGCCTCAATCTGCTCACCCAGACCGCCAATGTCTTCATAGTGGATATCTGGAACTTCTTCGAGTACCAGTTCCTCAACTTCGGCTCGAGCTATTTTTTCCACCGCGACGCCATTGCGCATATCGCATAGCAGGGTGTCACCGGCACGAAGCTTTTGATCGATGAGGGGCTTACCGAGTTTGATCACCCGCTCTTCATCGGAGTGCGCAACTACCAAAGCTCGATTGCCATCAATGACTTCCTTGAGAACAACGATCTCACCGGTCTCATCGAATTCGCGAATACTGATGATGTTCATCGATTCGTTGAGCAGCACTTCTCGTCCGAGCACCAGGTCGGCAATATCAATGCTTGGACTCACGCCAACCCGCAACTTCTTACCCGAGGCCATAATGTCGGCGGTGGAATCTTCGTGGGCCATTAAAATGGTGGCGAACCCGCTGGGTGGTTGGGCGAGCCGGTCAACCTCGGTCTTGAGCGTCACGATTTGCTCGCGGGCATCACGCAGGGTTGTGATCAAACGCTCATTGTGATCCCGCGCCGCCGCCAACTCACCTTGGATGTGCAGGAGATCCGGGGTTTGCTCCATCTGGTCACCATTTCCCTCGAGGCCATAAATCAATATTTATCGCTAGGACACCCTAACCCGGTTAGTTGCATTCAGCGAATGAAGTGGGGGAAGATCTTCACCCGTCTCTGTCACCACCGGGTCCGTGGTAGTCCACACCGTAAGCCCCGGGGGCTGGGCGCCGTTTACGCTCAAGTGAAGGGCCGTTCATCAATCTCGTCGCAATGAGGAAACCTGTGTGTCCGTTCATTTTGTGATCTGGACGCACCGAAAGGCCATCGAGGTGCCAGGTCCGCAGCAGACTTTCCTCGGCCCGCGGTTCGGTCCACACATTGCGGACCCGGATTGTTTCAACCAGTCGGGACAGTTGGGTTGTCGTGGCGACGTAGCAAACCAGCGCTCCCCCTGGACGCAATGCCCGCTCAACAACATCCAAGCACTCCCACGGTGCCAGCATGTCTAGGACAACCGAGTCGAAAGATCCACCATCAGGATCTGAGTCAGTAAAGTCCTCAACTCTCACCTGCCATGACTGGGGGAAGCCACCAAACCACCGACAGACGTTTTCGGTCGCGATTTCCGCAAAATCTTCCCGACGCTCAATGCTCAACACCGAACCCGTGATCCCAGCACTGCGCAATAACGAACAGGACAGGGCGCCTGATCCCACCCCTGCTTCCAACACGCGCGATCCTTCGCCGATATCAGCCAAACCAACGATCCGGGCCGCATCCTTTGGATACACGACCGCGGCCCCTCTGGGCATCGAAAGTACGTAGTCATCCAGCGCCGGACGCAATACTTGATAAGAAATAGCGCGGTCACTTCTAATGATGATCCCCTCGGTGCGACCAATCATGTCGTTGTGAGTCAGTTGGCCGCGATGGCTGTGAAAAATGTCATCCGCCTTCAGAGTGATCGTGTACTTATTTCCCTTCGCGTCAATAAGTTGGACAAGATCCCCGGCTGCCAGCGGACCTCGTGGTCGGGCGCCCACACCCACCGTGTCGCGTGGAGCGGGTGGGTGAACGGGGCGTTTAGGCATGCCCGGACTTTATCCGCGTGACCGCTTGGTGTTTGGGCCGCGTAGTTTGCCCGAGTCTTTTTGCCACGAATTACCCGGCAACTAGGCTCAAACCGTGTTCCCTCATTCACTGTCACCCTCACGCAGCGCCGACTACCAACAATGTCCGCTGCTCTATCGATTCAAGACAATTGATCAGTTGCCCGAGGAACCCTCAATCGCTGCGGTTCGTGGGACACTCGTGCACACGGTGCTGGAAAATATTTTCGATGCACCGGCAGGTGAACGCACATATGAACTCGCGATCTCGCTGTTCACGGGTGCACTTGAGTCTCTCGCTGAGCGTGAACCCGCAGAGGCCGCCTTGATCTACGGACATGCTGCAGCAGTGGGTTCACCGGACGTGGTGGAATCAACGTTGGCGCCAATCCGGCCATTAATTGAAACTTATTTTGCGATGGAGGACCCCAACCGCCTTGAGCCGTTCGCACGGGAGTTGGCATTAAGTGTTGATCTGGCTGAAGGGTTCGCGATCCGGGGATTTGTCGACCGCGTAGACCGAACTCAGGCCGGTGATATTCGCATTGTCGACTACAAAAGTGGCAAGGCGCCGTCGCCCCAGTACGCCGACAAGGCAATGTTTCAAATGCGTTTTTACGGACTCGCTTGGTGGCGGATCAACGGTGAGCTGCCGCGCATGCTGCAGCTAATGTATTTGGGAAATCGAAAGTTCCTGAGATACGAGCCATCCGAAGATGACCTGTTGCGCACCGAGCGAAAAATCCTGGCACTGCGGAGTGCTATTGCCAACAGTGCCCAGCAACAGACGTTCACTCCGACCCCTTCAAAACTGTGCGGCTGGTGTTCATTTAAGCCACTATGCCCCGCATTTGGTGGAACTCCCCCACCACTACCCGACCCAGCCACCTGGTCCTCGGGGAGTTCACGCGTTGAAGACTCCCTCGCATCCGCCCTAGATCTGGTTGTTCACCAGCGCCCAGAGTGATTCAATGTCCTGACCGACGAGGGTTGTCAAAACGATGGCGCCGGGAATATTAATAGTTGCCATATGTTCAATTGCAATTACTTTCGCACCCGCTGAAACCGCCGAAAGCGTGCCGGTTGGTGAATCCTCAATTGCGAGACATTCGGCAATAGGAACCCCAACATGCGCCGCTGCTTTCACGTATGGCTCCGGGTGCGGCTTGGAATTCTCAACTTCATCTCCCGCAATCGAAAAAGTAAACTCGCCAACACTTTCGCTCATTCGAGCCATCACCGTGTCCAAGAGGACCCGCCAGGACGCCGTCACAATCACCGTTGGAATATTGGATGCGTGTGCCTGGGTTACCAACTCTTGCGCCCCGGGCCGCCATTGCAACGGTTCGGAAACGAACAACTTAGCGACTTCGCTGAGCAATTCGCGGCCAATGTTGTGCGAACTTTGTTGACCATTAATTTTGTTACCCATGTAGTCGGCCACGCGCTCTATGGGGCCACCCAAACAGTGATGCTGATCAGCGGTCGTCCACAGATACCCGTACCGGTGCATCACCCGTTGCTCTGCCAGCAACCAGAGTTCCTCTGAGTCAAGCAAAGTTCCATCAAGATCGAGCAAGAGAGCCTTGGGTTTGATCACGCGTAACCCTAATGCGAGGCTAGGGAGGTGAACGAGCCACGTAACCCCACCACGCCGCTGTCGACGAGTAAACAGGGAGTCGCCTTCCGATACCAGCGCGGCAGCGATCCGGCTCTCACCCCGATTCTTTTTTTGCACGGGCTGTCCCAGCAGAGCGACTTTTGGCAACCGGTGATCGATTCATTGGGCAGTGGGTACAGCGTTCTGAGCATCGATCTTCGCGGGCACGGTGATTCCCGGAACATGGAACCCGACTATCGAATTCCTCGGATCAGCGGCGATTGCATCGAGGTCCTCGACGAACTGGGGCTCGCAGGCGCCTGCATCGTCGGCCACTCCTGGGGCGCGTCGGTTGCCCTACATCTTGCTGCTGAAAACCCTGAGCGCGCCATCAGTTGCGTCCTCATTGATGGTGGGGCGTTCACTCCCGCGAATATCATCGCGCTGGGTTCAACTACTCGTGAGTCCTTGAGAATTGCACTCACCCCGCCGGGTGGTCCATTTACCTGGACCGAGTTGACCGAACACTTCCTGCCATTGGACGATGATTTCACCGCCACCGAGCGAAAATCGATCATGGCTGCCATTGACCGAACCTATGTTGATGTCGCAACCGGCGGGGTGGTCACGACGATCGGTGTAGATCGGCACATGCTGGTTTTAGAGGCTTTTTTTGATTACAACCCAGATTCAGACCTTGACCGGCTGGCCGTGCCCACCTGGATTCTGATTGCTACCGATCATGATGCACCTGCTGAACTCAATGATTGGGAGCAGGTTAAACGGGATGTGGATGCGAAAGTCCGCGGAAAACTGTGCATAGCCCTGCAGCATTGGTACGGTGCAGTCCATGACGTGCCACTGTATTGGCCAGAACGGGTGGCGCAGTTGATTTCACATGCGGCGGCGGCGCAGCCCAACAACATGAGGGGTGGAACAAGAGGGGCGGTACGAAGTGATCGAATTTGACGACCTGCCCGTTCTGAACAATCCGATCATGATGTGTGCATTCGAAGGGTGGAATGACGCAGCCGAAAGCGCATCCGGTGTGATCAATCATTTGCGTGAAACGTGGAAAGCGGAGTTACTCCTTGAACTTGATCCCGAGGAGTATTACGACTACCAGGTAAACCGGCCACACATGTACGTGAGTGATTCCGGTGATCGTGGAATCATCTGGCCGGGAACTCGGGTGTACACGGCCCACGTCCCGGAACTCAAGCGTGATGTCGTCCTCGTTTCTGGGATAGAACCCAATATGAAATGGCCGCAGTTCATCCGCGAGATTCTGGGGTTGGCCGCTGAACTAGACACGGGGCTCGTGCTCACCCTGGGGGCACTCCTCTCCGACAATCCGCATACCCGCCCGGTGCCGGTTTTTGCGACTTCCAGTGACCCACAACTCATCCATGATCTCGATATTCACAAATCAACCTATGAAGGCCCGACCGGAATTGTCGGTGCAATTGCCGCAGCCTGTGATCAATTTGGTATTCCAAATTTGTCACTGTGGGCGTCGGTTCCACATTACGTCGGTCAATCTCCGTGTCCCAAAGCAACATTAGCGTTGGTCGCCAAGATTGAAGACCTGCTGGATTTGCCCATTTCCCTGGGGGATTTGACCGAGGATGCCCGAGCGTGGGAGGCCGGTGTCAACGAACTGGCTCAGGAGGACGAAGAGATTGCCGACTATGTCGCCCAACTCGAAGACGAGCAAGACACCACCGAACTACCCGAAGCAACCGGTGATGCGATCGCCAAAGAGTTTGAGCGCTATTTGCGCAGACGTGAAAGTTAGTGTCGATCCCTTAATTCCAAGTACCGTTGAATTGAGTGGGCGGTACTGGCATCAAAATCTTGGATCAATTCCTGATCGGAAAATGTCTCGGTAATCCCGGTGGCAACCTTTTTGCCAAGCTCAACTCCCCACTGGTCAAATGAGTTGATCCCCCAGATTGCACCCTGGACAAAAACACTATGTTCATACAGAGCGACGAGCATGCCGAGGGTTCGTGGAGTCAATTCTGGACACATGATGACACTGACCGGACGATTTCCAGGCATGACTTTATGCGGGACTAATGGGGCCGGTACTCCGCTTTCGGCGATCTGCTCAGCGCTCATTCCCAATGACAGCACGGACGCTTGGGCGAGCGCGTTCGCCACCAAAACGTCGTGCTGATCACTGAGGTTCTGATGCGCTCGCGCGATAATAATGATCTCGCACGCGACGGTACTTGTTCCCTGGTGGAGCAACTGATAAAAACTGTGTTGGCCATTGGTGCCGGGTTCACCCCAGAAAATAGCCCCCGTGTTGTAGCTGACACTCTCACCGTCACTGCGAACGCTTTTTCCATTGCTTTCCATGGTGAGTTGTTGCAAATAAGCCGGGAACCGGGACAAGTATTGTGAATACGGAAGAACCGCTGTGGTTTCAATCCCCAGAAAATTTCTGTTCCACACTGCGAGTGCGCCCATTTGCATGGCGATGTTTGTGGACCAAGGCTCCCGAGTGAAGTTGAGATCAACGGCATGAAAACCATTGAGCATCTCACGGAATTGATCCGGTCCAATCGCGATCATGGTGCTCAAACCAATAGCCGATTCCATGGAGTAGCGCCCGCCGACCCAGTCCCAGAAGCCGAACATGTTTGCGCCATCAATTCCAAAATCAGCCACCGCCCGTGCGTTCGTGGATAAGGCGACAAAATGATGTTTAACCACCGAGTCCAATCTTTCACTCGGTGCGGCATGCCGGACCCACTCACGTGCCGCCCGTGCATTCGACATGGTCTCTGCCGTGGTGAAAGTCTTCGAGGCGATAATGAAAAGGGTCGACTCGGGTTCACACATTTTCAGGGTTTCAAGGAGGTCGGTCGGGTCAACGTTAGACACAAAATGACATGTAATGTTGGGGTCGCTGTAGGCAAGGAGTGCCTGATAGGCCATGGCCGGGCCCAAATCCGAGCCACCTATTCCAATGTTTACCACCGACTCAATGCGCTTACCGGTGAAACCTTTCCAACTTCCTGTGCGTACGTGTTGCGCAAGCTCGGCCATGGCATCAAGTACCGCGTGGATCTCGTGTACAACCTCAACACCGTCAACAACAAGTTGTGAGCCACGCGGAAGTCGCAGAGCCGTGTGCAGTACCGCTCGGTCTTCGGTGCTGTTGATGTGCATCCCGGCAAACATGTTGTCCCGCTGTACGGAAACCTCACAGGCCTCAACCAAATCGTTGAGGTCCTGCCACACTGACGAATCAACTCTTTGGCGACTAAAATCCACTTGAATCTCGTCCAGATTATTTCGCAACTCACGTCGATCGTGAGTAACGAGTTCTCGGATCGGGGCCATGTTGGCGCCTCGCTCGCTCAGAGTTTTCCACGCAGGGGTCACGGTGGGATCGATCATTGTTCTAGTCTTGCACATGAAAGCATGCGGACGTGTCACACGTATTTAACCTGAAATAGGAGAAACCATGACCGATCAGAAACAACCTCGTGCCCTCGGCATGGTGGGCCTTGGCCGAATGGGTGCCAATCTGGGTCGCCGCGCGGTCGCGGCCGGCCACCGGGTTGTTGGATTTGATCGCAATGCTGATGTTGTCTCAACATTGACCCAACATGGCATTCACGGGGCCGGTTCACTCGCGGAATTGGTTGAGGCTTTGCCGGTTCCCCGGACGGTATGGATCATGGTGCCCGCTGGGCCGCCCACCCAGAGCGTCATCGACGAGTTAACCCGCTTACTTGCTCCCGGTGACACGATTATTGATGGCGGAAACTCTTACTACCGTGATGACATTGTTCGCTCACAGGCTCTGAAGGGGAACGGAATTTCCCTGATCGATGTGGGTACTTCGGGGGGTGTTTGGGGTCTTGAGCGCGGATACTGTCTGATGATCGGTGGACCTCGTGAACAAGTGAGTTCCCTTGAGTGGCTGTGGGATGCGTTGGCCCCCGGCATCGAAGCCGAACCCCGAACCGATATGTCAGCGCCCGAGTCAATTGCCGAGCGCGGATGGCTGCATTGCGGAACGAGCGGCGCCGGCCACTACGTCAAGATGGTGCATAACGGGATCGAATACGCTCTGATGGCAGCGTACGCGGAGGGCTTGAATGTCCTCAAACATGGCAATGCTGGCGCCGACAACGCCGAACACGACGCCGAAACGGCGCCACTCGCGCACCCCGAGTTCTACCAATACGAGATCGACATTCCAGCCGTTGCCGAAGTGTGGCGCAGGGGCTCGGTCATCGGTTCCTGGTTATTGGATCTCACCGCATCCGCGCTGGCCCACAGCCCCGAGTTGACCGAGTTTTCCGGTCGGGTATCAGATTCTGGTGAAGGACGGTGGACCGCAATCGCGGCCATTGAGGAAGGTGTTCCCACACCGGTTCTCACCTCGGCGTTGTACTCCCGATTCGCCTCACAGGGTAATGATCATTTTGCGAATCAAATCCTGAGCGCAATGCGCAAGGGATTTGGTGGCCACGAAGAAAAGACCGACTAAAGATAAACCCCTAAAAGGCTCGCACACATATCTTTTATTAAACCGGGCGCCGCAGCATCGGATCCACCGTGGTGAAGTGAGTCACGAGCCCAGTTGTCAATCGCGTCGAGCGCGCTGGGGGTCTTGAGGTCATCAGACATAACTTCTCGGACTCGATCCAGAACGCTTTCGGCGGCGAGTGAATGGCTCAGGATGGTCGCTGAGCGCCACAGGTCAAGCCGGGCTAGTGCCCCGTCGAGTCCCTGTGGGGTCCATGACCAATCACTTCGGTAATGGTGTGCGAGCAATGCGAGTTTGATCGCAGCGGGGTCCACTCCTTCGTGGCGAAGGGTTGAAACAAACACCAAATTCCCCCGGGATTTCGACATTTTGTGCCCCTGCCACGACACCATTCCAGAATGAACGTAAAAACGGGCAAATGGTTCTCGGCCCGTAATGCTCTCTGCCTGTGCTGAACTCATTTCGTGGTGCGGGAAAGCCAAATCTGAGCCACCACCCTGTACGTCAATCTGGTCACCCAAATAGGTCAGTGCAATCGTGGAACACTCAATGTGCCAGCCTGGCCTCCCGTGCCCCAGAACCGTGTTCCATGCGGGCTCGTCGGGTCTTTCATTTTTCCACATCAGCGGATCGAGTGGGTCGTGCTTACCAGCACGGTCCGGGTCGCCACCACGTTCGGCGAAGCTGTCCAACATCTGTTCCCGGGTGAGGTGTGAAATCGATCCAAATAATGAAGCATCGGAGATCTTGAAGTAGATATCACCATCAAGTGCGTACGTCTTCCCCTGGTTCTGTAGGTCACGAACGTGCTCGGCAACCTGCGGGATTGATTCAACCGCGCCGATGTAGTGCTGTGGGGGAATTATCCCGAGGGCTTGCATGTCTTCGCGGAACAGTTCGGTTTCCCGTTCCGCGATCTCACGCCAATCCCCACCGGTAGCAATGGCGCGCTCGAGGAGCGGCTCATCAATATCGGTTACATTTTGTACGTATTCAACAGTGATGCCGCAATCGCGCCAGGCGCGGATCAGCACGTCGAAGGCGGTGTAGGTATTGGCGTGGCCAATGTGGGTTGCGTCATAGGGCGTGATGCCGCATACGTAGATTTTTGCGGTGCCACCGGGTGCGGTGGGCCGAATTGTTTGGGTTGCCGAATCAAAGAGTCGAAGATCGCGGCCCAGACCCGGGAGTTGAGGGTTTACCGGTTCCGACCAACTCTGCACGGCGTGAGCCTACCGAATGAATGAGGGCCGATTAAAACACCGGCCAAGGAATTGCGGGCCAATCGGCGTTCGGTCCGGGGAAGACGCGCAACTGGAGCAACTCCTCGAGCCTGCACCGCAGGTGATGGGACTCAACCGGTGACAAATAGGGGTCAATGTGCTCGTGGAAATCACCGAGGGTGACCTGCAGTTGCAACAGGTCAGCATGAAGGCTCTCCGGGATCACCTGATCAACCCACCCCCAAAGCACCGTGCGCAACTTGGGTTCGTCGTTGAAACAAACACCGTGATCGATGGCAAAAATGTGGCCGTTTTCGTCGGCGAGAATATGCCCGGCTTTACGATCAGCGTTGTTCACAATCGCATCGAAAAGTGCCATCCGAATAAGCGGCTCGCTCACATCGTGTGCCAGGGTGACCGGGCTTCCGCTCTGATCCACCGCCCGCAGAACGGATAGCCAACCATCGGGGACGCTGTCCGTGTCAAAAATATTTACCGGACGCAAATCGTCGACTTCGGCAATCCACTTTTGCACCATACCGGGACCTGCCGGGCCTTCATCGACCCAACGGGTAGGTGGAACCAGGCCCCACCCGAGAAGCGAATCGAGGTTCGCGGCGGCTACTTCACGTCGGCATAGGGTGTCATCGGGGAAGTCCCACAACGGTCGTTCACCCGAAACCGGCTTGTACACAAAGAGTTCATCGGATGTGTCCTTACACAGTAAGGATCCGTTGCTCGCACCACGCAGTTGCCCAATGGGTTGTAGCGGCCCATTGAAAATCGAATTAGAAGTCTCGCCGCTTGTACCCATTGGCCCTCGGACAAATATGACCCTCCGGGTCGAGTGGTTGCTGACAAAATGGGCATGGTGGACGGCCCGAATCTGCCACCCGACGGGTCCGGTCTGCGAATGCGCGGGCGTAGGGTGCACTGAGCCACACGCGGAGCGTGTCGGGACCCTCCTCACCATCTTCGCCCAGCTCGGGGACCTCATCACTTTCCTCGGCGATGGCGTGCGCCTCTATGACGACACAGGAACTTCCTTCATCCCAACCTAAAGCCATCGCGCCGACCCGGAATTCCTCGAGTAAGGGCATGTCCAAGGGGTGCGCGTCCAGTAGCTCGGGTGGCGCACTTTCTGGCACGACGCCCCGGGGGTCCCGAGAAACCCGAACTTCATCGAGCAGGTCATCGATCCGTTCGGCCAGCACCATCGCTTGCTGCTTTTCAAAAGCCACGGCCGTGAGCGCCCCCGCTGATTTGGCCTGCAAATAAAACGTTCGCTCCCCGGGCATGCCAACCGTTCCAACAACGAAACGCTCGGGCAATCGGTATTCGATGATTCGTCTAGTCACCCGATCCCCCACCCACCGGGGCATCGTTTTTCGTCTTATGGGCCACCGTGACATGCCTTCGAGCGTCCGAGCCACTGCCATTTGAGCTCAGCACGAAAGGCCGGTTCGTGGTGTAGTTGATCACGCTCACCGAGCACGGATCCGCACCTATCCTTTGGAAGAGATCAAGGTGCATGCCTAGGGCATCGGCCAGAATCGCCTTGATCACATCTCCGTGAGAAACCGCAACATAGACCGCATCCGGGCCCAATAAATCATTCCAGCGACGAAGTGCCCCAATCGCCCGCTGGGCCATATTGGCCATGGACTCCCCATTTTCACCCGGGAATACGACGGATGATGGGTGGTCCTGGACCGAGCGCCAGAGTTCCTCCTTCGCCAATTCGCTCAGGCTGCGTCCGGTCCAATCACCGTACTCGCATTCTGCGAGCGCAGGCTCAAGCGAAATCTCCAATGCCGCTCCCGATGGACTCACCAAGGTTGAGGCCAGGGCCGTGGCGGTTTGCATTGTTCGCTCCAGTGGTGAGGAGATGATCGCCGTAACTTCTAGACCGGACAATTGCTCAGCCAATGCCTGGGCCTGCTCTATTCCCCGGCTGTCCAATGCAGTCCCAGGAGCAGTTCCCGCCAGGATTCCCTTTTCATTTGCTTCGGTGCGTCCATGACGAACTAAAAGAACCGTGGGCATGAGCCTAAGGTAGTGCCGGGGGCCTTCGCGACACGAAATATTGTGGTGCTGTTCGCGTG
>JBDNFV010000128.1:0-2012 GCA_041689635.1 Candidatus Nanopelagicales bacterium
CGCGTCGGTGGTGAGGTGATTAATGCGAAGGCCGTGATTATGGCGACAGATGTAACAGCAGCCAATGAACTCGGTGGGGTGAAGGGTCCCCGTTGGAACTCGGTGACAACCTGGTATCACCTGGCTCCGTTGGGCACTCTCAACGAGGGGAAACCCGTCATTGTCGTCAACGGCGGTGCCGCTGGACCGATTACGAATAGCGTTGTCTTAACGAACGCGGTTCCCAGCTATGCACCTGGAGCACACCTGATCTCCACGTCAGCAATCGGTATTCACGAACGAAACCTGGACCTTTTAGGGCACTTGGGCACGATGCACGAGACGGATGCAACCCGATGGGAGCTTGTCGGCCATTACCCGATTTCACAGGCTCTCCCGGCCATGACGCCCCCGCACGATTTCACGGCACCCGAGGATCAGGATGGGATTTACCTCGCTGGTGATTACCGGACAAGTTCTAGCATCCAGGGCGCAATGGTCAGCGGGCGGCGGGCGGCTGATTCCGTGTTGAGGAACGTTTTCGGGCAAGGGGTTTCAGATGTTGGAAATTGAACAACTCGGCACGAATATTGATTACCAAGAGGCCTGGGATTTACAGAAGAAAGTTCACGCCGACGTTGTATCCGGTGAGCGAGGAGACACGATCTTGCTCCTGGAACACTCCCCCGTCTATACCGCGGGCAGACGCACTGAAATCCATGAGCGTCCCGCATCAGGTATTCCGGTTGTTGACGTTGATCGTGGTGGAAAAATCACATGGCACGGCCCGGGTCAAATAGTTGGCTACCCGATCATTCGGCTCGGTGACCCGATCGACGTTGTGGCCCACGTCCGCCGCATCGAAGAAATGCTGATCCGTGTTTGCAGTGAATGTGGATTAAAAACCCAGCAGGTGAACGGCCGCAGCGGGGTCTGGGTAACCGACTCATTCCCGGCTCGAAAGATTGCGGCAATCGGAATTCGGGTTTCTCAAGGAGTAACGCTGCATGGATTTGCGTTAAATTGTAATAACTCACTTGATGCCTTCAATTCGATTGTTCCGTGCGGAATTATCGATGCAACCGTGACCACGCTCAGTCAGGAATTAGGCCGAGAAGTGACGCCTAGTACGGTAATCCCATTCTTACAAGCACATCTTGGCGAATTAGCACCAATTGGAGGGAATGCCCCATGACAATAGATTCCGCTTTTACCGGCATCACGAGTGATGGACGCAAGCTACTTCGGATTGAAGCACGCAACGCCGAGGTCCCCATCGAAAAAAAACCACCATGGATTCGCACCACTATGAAAACCGGACCGCAATACACCGAAATCCGCAACTTGGTCGCCAGTGAAGGCCTGCACACAGTGTGCCAAGAAGCTGGTTGCCCCAATATTTACGAATGCTGGGAAGACCGCGAAGCGACCTTCCTGATCGGCGGTGAACAGTGCACGAGAAGGTGTGACTTCTGCCAGATAAACACCGGAAAGCCTGATCCCCTCGACGTTGACGAGCCTCGACGAGTTGCGGAGTCGGTCCAAAAGATGGCCCTGCGATATGCAACCGTGACGGGGGTGGCGCGCGATGACCTCCCTGATGAGGGCTCATGGCTGTATGCGGAGACGGTCCGACAGATCAAACTTCTCAATCCGGGGACCGGAGTTGAAGTGCTGATTCCCGATTTCTCAGGCAACCCCGAACTGCTGGCTGTTGTATTTTCCACCCACCCGGAAGTTTTGGCGCACAATGTCGAAACGGTCCCGCGAATTTTCAAGCGGATCCGCCCGGCATTTCGCTACGATCGAAGCCTGAACGTGATTGCGCAAGCCCGTGATGCCGGCCTGGTTACCAAAAGTAATCTGATTCTTGGCATGGGTGAAGAGGAAGCCGAAATAGATCAGGCGCTGGTCGACTTGCACGAGGCCGGCTGCGATTTGATCACGATCACGCAATATTTGCGCCCCTCAAAACTGCACCATCCGGTCACTCGCTGGGCACCCCCCGAAGAATTTGAGCAATGGGAAAAACG
>JBDNFV010000129.1:0-5070 GCA_041689635.1 Candidatus Nanopelagicales bacterium
GTGATGCCCAGGCCGTTCTCCCCTTCACTGGCATCAACGATTGGCAGATCAAGGGTTCCACCGGGGTAATTGAGTACGTTTTCGGTCACGGGGTGAGAGTACCCATCGAATGTTTCAGATGAAAATCCACCTAGGCAAAGTGTGCGAGTCGAGTGACCGCGTCGTTAACGGCGTAATCGGTTGCGGTCACGGCAACGCGAACGAACTTCTGGCCTTTCTTCCCGTAAAAGGCGCCGGGGGTTACCAAAATCCCCATGGTTGCAAGCTCGCCGACGCTCTCCCAGCAGTCTTTGTTTTGGGTCGCCCACAGGTATAAACCAGCCTGGCTGTGATGAATCTCAAACCCACGGGTGATCAAAGCACCACGGAGGGCCAATCGTCTTTGGCGATACCTGGCTTTTTGCTCCAGGACATGGGCGCGATCTTGATAGGCCGCGACGGCTGCGTATTGCACGAATGTGGGCACCATCATGCCTAAATGTTTACGGATTCCCAAAATCCGATTCACCAATGCGGGATCACCCGCCACTACGCCAGATCTGTAACCCGCCATGTTGGATCGCTTTGACAGTGAGTGAACCGCGAGTAGCCCGGTGAGGTTTCCCCCGTGTACTCGTTTGTCCAAGATAGAAACCGGTTCCGCTTCCCAACCCAATTCGAAGTAGCACTCGTCACTTGCAATCACGACGCCACGTGATTGACCCCACGCGACCAACTCTTGAAGTCTTTCCACGGTCACAACGTCACCGGTTGGGTTGGATGGAGAATTGAGCCACAGCAGAGAAACGCGCTGGGACAACGACTCCGGGGAATCGGTGGCTATCACGTCAAGACCCGCCGCAAGTCCACCCACCAAATAGGTGGGATAGGCGATTTCAGGAATAACGACAACGTCACCAGGGCCAAATCCCAGCACGTTGGGCAGTGATGCCACAAGTTCTTTTGAACCAATTGTTGGAAGTACCGCGATGTTGGCCGGGGCGCCCAAGGTGGTGACCGCCCAATCGACAAACGTTGTTGATAATTGCGGGATCCCGGCCGTGGTGGGATACCCGGGGGCATTTGATGACTGCGAAAGTGCCTGCTGAACAACGAGTGGTGTTGGATCCACCGGTGTACCAACGGAAAGGTCGACCATTCCTTCTGGGTGATTGCGGGCGATGTCAGCGAATGGGGCAAGTGCATCCCACGGAAAATCCGGTAACTGCGCCCAGCGATCCTCACTCACCACAATGCAATCCGAATCTTCTTATTCGTCGTGCGTTTGAGTCTCGATACTTGCTAACAGCGGTGCGTCAAAGTTTTGCGCACCAAGTTTTGCCGCCCCACCGGGTGAGCCCAATTCTACGAAGAAGTCCGAATTGGCAGCGGTAAATTCTTTGTGCTCGGATGGAACATCGTCTTCGTAATAGATCGCCTCAACGGGACAAACCGGCTCACATGCACCGCAGTCCACGCATTCGTCAGGCTGGATGTAGAGCATGCGATCGCCTTCATAGATGCAATCGACCGGGCACTCTTCGATACAGGACCGATCCTTGAGGTCGACACAGGGAAGGGTGATGACGTAGGTCACTTCAGCTCCAAAAAGTAAGGCGCAGACAGATTGCACCGGGTTAACATCGGCTATTCTCAAGTACCAACCTACCTCCTCCTTGCCCAACCCGCACCTAACGTCCCCATCAGCGCGGGTACGTCTAGGCTCACATGGTGCGGCTCTACAACACTATGACCCGGGAGATCGATCCCGTCGAAACCACGCATCCCGATATTGCTCGTATCTACGCCTGCGGACCGACCGTGTACCGGGACGCGCACGTAGGCAATATGCGCACTTTCCTAGTGACCGACTTAATCGCCCGGACCCTGCGCTACGAGGGCTTCCGCACGATTGTTGTTCAAAACATTACCGACGTGGGGCATATGGCCGACGACACTGGTCTGGGGGATGGCAACGAGTCGCTACCGGATTCACAGGACAAAATGCTGGCCGAATCCACCAAGACTGGGAAATCTGCACTCGATATTGCTCAACATTTTGAAAAAGCGTTTCACCAAGACCTCGCTCGGATCAATATTTACCCGGCCGATCATTACCCCAAAGCGAGTGAGTCAATCGACTCAATGCTCACCCTGATTCACACGTTGATCGACAACGGAAATGCTTATGTCGGTGCGGATAACTCCGTATATTTTTCGGCCAAATCTTTCCCCGGTTACGGTGCCTTGAGCGGCAACAGGCTTGATGCACTTCGACCGGGTCACAAATTTGACGCGCAAGAGAACGATTCGGCAAAGCGGTTCCATGCCGATTGGGCGCTCTGGAAGTCGGCGGGTGAGAATCGAACCCAGCTCACCTGGGAGAGCCCTTGGGGTCGCGGTTTTCCCGGCTGGCACACCGAATGTAGTGCGATGAGTTTTGAATTACTGGGCGAAAACATTGACATTCACACCGGGGGAATTGACCTTCGATTCCCCCACCATGAAGATGAAAGAGCGCAAAGCAACTCCGCGATTTCTGGTGGCCACGAAGTAGTGCGTCACTGGGTTCACGCCGAGCATCTACTTTTTGAATCACGGAAAATGAGCAAATCGTCCGGCAATGTCGTGCTCGTGCAGGATGTTATGGAGCGTGGTCACGACCCACTCGCACTTCGTTTGGCATTTATGCAACATAAGTATCGCAGCCAAATGAATCTCACCTGGGAAATAATCGAGTCTTCCCAAGAGCTCCTTGACCGCTGGCGTCATAAAGTAAATGTCTGGTCGCAGAGCGAATCCCAGGCGATGGATCCAGAAATCGTACAGGACATTTCCGGTTATTTTTCCCAAGATTTGAATACCCCGATGGCCGTAAACGCGTTGCGAACCTTGGAAAAAAACACCGAAATCAGTGACGGGGGGAAATTCGAAATTTTCGCCCACCTTGATTCCCTTTTCGGTTTAGACCTCGCCCGTGACGTTGGCAAGGACCTCAACCCGAAAGCCCAAGTCCCCCCTGAGGTATCCGAACTACTTGAACAGCGTAATGCAGCGCGTGATTCAAAAGATTGGGCATTGAGCGATCAACTCCGTGACCGCATTGCAGAGTGTGGATTCACCGTTGTTGATACCAGTGATGGCGCATACGTCGAGCCGGCTAAAAATTAGATCGTTGGTTTTCCCGGTTTACTGCGTTGCGTGTTCGGCTATGGACTTGCAGAAGCCGATGGGCTGGGAGTGCTGTTGTCAAACTCAGCACCCTGTGGGTCAACGAGGTCTGGCACGGGTTTCTTTTTCTTGCATACAACATTTGGGCCGGCGTTGTATACCGTGGTTATGGGCTCGCGTTTGACCTCTTCACCATTGTCGATAAATACCCGGTCAACGGTGATGGTGAAGCCCTCAATTCCCGACTGCGGGGTGCACTCCTTGTTGGTCATCACGATTTTTCTTGGCTGCTTAATATTTATCCGCTCACCGAACTCGGCCTCAATTGAGTCATACTGGCGCGTTCCCCAAAAGCTAACTCTCATTGAAGTGTTCGTCATTTTTGTTTTAATCAGAACGGCGTTGGGTAGATCGTTGGTGAATTTCATGTCGAAAAATCCCCAGGCAACCGTTGCTTCAAGCCCGGGCTGGTAGCGCGAAATGTACAGGGAATGGGCTCTCGTATCTGTCCGTTCCATCCCAGCAAAATACGCCGCGGTCCACACTGCGGTAGTCGCTGCCGAGACTCCTCCGCCTAGGGCATCTTCAAAAACGCCGCCTGCTCCGATGATGATTCCGACGGTGTACCCATTTTTGACAGTACGTTCCTTGATCGTGTCATTCATGGAGAACGTTTCACCGGGCATCAAGATCGTGTCGTTCACGTAATCGGCAGCCTGACCAATGTTTGTAACCCGATACGGAGCATAGGGAAAATCTTGAGTAAAGCTGGAAAGTTTTTCATTGATACCCAATTGCTGCGCGGCAGCCGTTGTCAGTTCGGGATCACGGGTTCCCAGCGGGACCGAGACACTTCGGTCGATACTTTGGACCGATAAAACACCAAGGACGGCGGTGGCCAGTTCGCTGTCAGAGACCCCGCTTCCAACGATCGAAGGAACAACTACCGGCGTCCCTCCCTGTATTTTGAAGCTGGCATTTCGCCCTGGCTGCTCAGCACGCTTAAGTTGGTTAGCAATCGATGCGTGAAGAACGGCTCCGTCGAGCTCGGGTGAGAGCTGATTTCCCTGGGTGGTAAAGGAGAGGGCGCGAGCAATCGTCTCCGGCGCAATAGTGGCCGTGACGTCTCCGACATTGACGCTCACGGGATTGGCGACCGCCTGCTGGGCTAATGTTTGCGCATTCCCCGCATCGATGGCAGAAACTCTCGGCGGAGTTATTTTCAACGGGGCCTCGATCGTGGAGCGGGTTTGGGTGACCGCCGCAATAATTTGGGTTCCCAAGGCCTCGCGGTCAACCTCAAGACCGTCGCTTCCACTCGTTAAGACGATTCGATTCTTGGTCACCACAAGTTTAGGTTCGATTGGGTTGAGGTTAACGACATCGGCAATTGAGGCTACTGAATCTACCAGCAGATCCTGATCGATCGAAATTACCGGTTCAATCTCGTGCGAGCCAAACAGGTCAGTGATCACGCTCAGCGGATTGGGTCCGCGAGATGTAGCCAGTTCAACAGTTGCTTGGGCATCGAGTGCGATTCCAGCGGCACGTGGGCGCAGTTCAAAAACTTGATCACCCGCTGAGATCTCGAGTTTCCGGTTTACTTTCGTGCCAACGGTTTCTTCGAGCACACCAACCGCTTCAACAGCGCTCATGCCACCGATTTCGACCCCAGAAACCGTGGTTCCGGGCCGGACCCCATCAATCGTCGCGACGTAGATACCAAAAAATACGGCGATAAGTGCCGCAAGTCCTGCTCCGATCCAAATAATCTTGCGTCGAGAGAATGCCGGTATCGACGGCTGCTCACTCACTATGGATCTCCACAACTATCAACTTCACTCTTTCACTTAAGACTTTTGATAATACGAGACTATGTTAAACATTGCCGCCAGAACTTATGGGGAGCGACATGCACAC